>NZ_JAMBDS010000021.1:0-46975 GCF_025143785.1 Brachybacterium sp. p3-SID1565 | reverse complement strand
CGTTCCTTGCCCGGACAGAGGAGTCCCCGCATGTCGGTCCCGCGGTTTTCCCCCCCCCGGCCCCCCCCCCCCCGACGAGCCATGTGCAACGGGATCAGGCGTGCCATGTGTGATGGCTGCGGTGGCGCTTTCGACACCTCGCAGCCGGTCCGTTGCGGGGACCAGTCGCACGTGGGTTCCGTTGCCGGTATTCGTCGTTGTGCAGATCACACTACGTCGCCCCGGGCGAGCGCGCAAGGGGTGTGCGTGACCTCGGGTTCCTCCCCAATGCAGGGTTGTCCACGATCGGCGAGGAGCACTGTCGCCCTCCACTGGATGCGGCAACGATGGCCGCATGACCAGCACTTTCGCTCCATCGCAGGCCGCCGGCACCACAGCGGCGGCCTCGGCGTGGGCCACCGGCGCGACCAGGGACCTTCGTCCTGGGTCACGGGGGCCCCGACCCCGGTCCCGCTTCCCCCGCCTGCATGCACCGCAGCCCCCCGTGGACGGCAGCGTCCAGGAACGGGGCACGTGCGCTCTATGGGTGGGGCCGGCTGGCCCGCTGCGCGAACTCGCCCACGACCATGCCACCGCCGTCGGCCTGGAACTGGTGGACGCCGGATCGACCAACTCCAGCACGGTCGCGGTCGTGCTCGCCCAGGCGGAGACGCCTCTGGCCGATGATCTGCCGACGGTTCCCGAGGCCGCACTGCTGATGCTCACGGACGCGCCCACCATCAGCCAGGAGCAGTGGCGCTCCGCTCTCGAGAACGGGGCACGAGCAGTGCTGCGGCTGCCGGCGGAGTCCGACTCCCTGCTCACCCATCTGGCCCGTGCCGCCCGCCCCCGACGCCGCTCCCTGCTGCTGGGTGTGGTCGGTGGTTGCGGGGGTGCCGGTGCTTCCAGCCTGGCGGCCCGCCTGGCCGCGGCCGCCACACGCCACGGCAACGCGCTGCTGGTGGATGCGGATCCGCTGGGTGGTGGGCTGGACCTGCTGGTGGAGGCACCCCAGCACCCGGATGTCGGCTGGCAGGACGTGGCCACCGTCGGCAGCACCGACGGCGAAGCACTGCGCCAGGCGCTGCCGGTGGTGGACGAGGTGCGTCTGCTGGTCGCCGGCGACGGCCCCGGCCCGGACCCCTCGGGGCTCGAGCACGCACTCCACGCCCTCGAGCCCGCTGGAGGCACCGTGGTGGTGGACCTCTCCCCCGCTCTGGTTCCCGTCGCCGCGACGCACCTCGACCGTCTGCTCATCGTGGTTCCCGCAACCGATCACGCCGTCCGGGCCGCCGCACGTCGTCTTCGCCAGTGGGCGCTCCCGCACGGACTCTCCTCCGTGGCGGTGCGCAGGCGCGGGCCGCTCTCGCCCTCCGAGGTGGCAACCGATCTGCGCCTCCCCCTCGCCATGTCGTTCCGAGACAGCGCCCCGGGCGCCGTCCCGTTGCTGGACGTGCGCCGAGGCGGCGCCGATCGGGCCTGCCGCTCCTTCCTGACCTCCCTGCTCGAGGCAGGCGGGAACGGGAGCACAGGAGGGCTGCGCTCATGACAGCTCCGTCCCTCACCCCGCCGCCGGCTCCCCCGGAGCTCGACCACCTGCTGGAACTGGTGCGCGAGGACCTGGTGCAGCGCCCCGGCACGGTGGACGTTCCCCGCGTCGCACGGCTGCTGCGTCAGGACGGACGAGTACTGGGCGCGGCCTCCACTCTCGAGCTCACGGCCAAGGTGCGGGACCACATCGACGGGCTGGGGCCACTGCAGTCACTGGCAGGCCCCGGAGTCACCGACATCCTGGTCAACGACGACGGTCGGGTCTGGGTCGACGGCGAGCACGGACTGCGGGAGGCAGCGGTCCAGCTCGGCCCCGCCCAGGCGCGCGATCTCGCGGTGAGACTCGCAACGGCCGGGGGTCGGCGCCTGGACGACGCCGTGCCATGGGCGGATGCCCACCTGCCGTCGGGGATCCGGTTCCATGCGGTGCTGCCACCGCTGTCCACCGGCGGGGCGATCATCTCGCTCCGCCTGCCGGCGGCGCACCGGCTGGATCTGGATGGCCTGCAGCAGCTGGGCGCCTTCGGTCCGGAATTGCGAGCGGTCCTCTCCGCTGTGATCAAGGCACGGGTGCCCTTCCTGGTGACCGGCGGCACCGGAACCGGGAAGTCCACCCTGCTGGCAGCGATGCTGAGGGAGGTCCCGATGAGTGAGCGGATCATCGTGGTGGAGGACGTCCTCGAACTGGCCGTGGATCACTGCCATGTACTGCACCTGCAGTCCCGTCACGCCAACAGTGAGGGCGCTGGGGCGGTGGACCTGGCCTCCCTGGTGCGGCAGTGCCTGCGGATGCGTCCGGATCGCATCGTGCTGGGCGAGTGCCGCGGAGCGGAGATCCGGGAGCTGCTGCAGGCGCTGAACACCGGGCACGAGGGCGGCTGCGGCACCGTTCACGCGAACACTGCACAGGACGTGCCCGCACGTCTCGAAGCCCTCGGCGCTCTCGGCGGCCTTGACCGTGGCGCACTGGCGGCGCAGGTGAGCAGTGCCCTGGAGGTGGTGCTGCATCTGGGGCGCGACGGTGCACAGCGCAGGGTCGAGGAGATCGCTCTTCTGCACCGCGGCAAGGACGGTCTTCTCACCAGCACCACGGCGCTGCGCGCCCACGCCGATGGCCTGGTGGAGGGCCCCGCCGCCGCTGCCCTCGCGCGACGGCTCGACGCGGGCCGGGCATCCGTGTCCCCGTCACCGGCCGTTGCCCCTGCTCGCAGGAGGGCTGCCTGATGGGAACGGGTCTCGGCCCGGGCTGGCTGGTGGCACCCCTGGTGCTCCTGCTGGTGTGGGTGCTGGCGCCACCGGTGCCGGGCAGATCGCGCGGCCCCTCCTCCGGGAGGCTCACCCGCGCCGTGCGGCCAGGGGCCTTGGACATCGCCCTGATGGTCGAACGTCTGGCGGCCGTGATCGGGGCAGGATCCGGGCTGCGGCAGGCCTGGAGCGCCGTGGCCCGGTCCCTTCCCGACGGGGAGCTGGCGGACCTCGCGCGTGCCGTCGCGGCAGGCGGGGATCCACGACGCGTGGCGAGCGGGTCCCTGAGGGGGTCGCCAGCCGTCGGCTCCCTGGGAGCGGCACTGGCGGTGTGCGAGCGGACGGGGGCTCCTACCGCGGGGGTCCTGCAGGGACTGGCCACCGCGGTGCGAGACCTGCACGATTCCGCCCTGGCCCGTCGCACCGCGTTCGCGGGGCCCCGGTCCACTGCCCGGATCCTGCTGGTCCTTCCCCTCGCCGGGCTGGGCCTGGGCATGCTGCTGGGAGGGGACCCGCTCCGCCTGCTGCTCACCCCTGGAACGGGCACGCTGCTCGGAGGCGCCGGACTGCTGCTGACCGGAACGGGCTGGTGGTGGATGCATCGGCTGATCCGCCGAGCCGATCCACCCGCGGCCCAGGACGTCGACCCGTCCGTGGTGCTCGAGCTGATCGCCGGAGCCCTCGACGCCGGGTCTCCTCTGCCCACCGCGATCGAGGCGGTGGCGGCGTCCCTCTCCCCCGGTGCCGATGCCGAGGCCCTCGCGCGGGCGGCGGGGTCACTGCGCTCCGGAGTGCCGGCGGCGATCGCCACGGCCCAGCTGCCCGCGGAGTTCGCGGCGCTGGGGCAGTCCGCCGTGCTGGCCCAGGCCGCCGGGGCCGACCTCGCCGGAGCGCTGCGCTCCTCCGCCCAGGATGCCCGCCGAGGCAGGTCCCGCGACGCGGAGGAGCGCGCCGCCCGGCTGGCCGTGCGCCTTGTGCTGCCCACCGGTCTCACCCTGCTGCCCGCGTTCGTGGTGCTGGGGATCATCCCCACCGTCATGTCGCTGCTGGGCGGTGCCATCACCCTCACCGGGACGTGACCGCCACGTCCCCTCGCACCCCGGTCCCGCTCACCCGGGCCCGGTCGGGCTCCCCGCATCCGCGGGGGGTCCCCGGCAGCACGACGCTGCCCCGATCCGGCGACACCCGTCGCCTCCATCGGACGGCACCCGCCGTCCCTGACCGAAGGAGACACCATGTCCACGACGATCCGCACGATGCACCGCCGTCTCCGGCGTGCACTCAGCGACGAGACCGGCGCTTCGACCGCCGAGTACGCCATCACCGTGCTGGCGGCCTGCGGCTTCGCAGCGGTGCTGGTGGCCCTGCTGGCGTCCGGGGAGGTGCGCGAGCTGCTGCTCGGCATCATCACCTCGGCGCTCGCCTCGGGCTCGTGACCGCGCGGTCCTCCCGGTCGTCCCGTCTGTGGGACGACCGGGGGTCCGCCACCGCGGAGACCGCCGTCGTGCTCCCCGTGATCGTGGCGATGGTGCTGGTCATCCTGGTGGTGGGAACCGGCATCAGCACGCAGGTGCGACTCGAGAGCGCCGCCCGTGGGGCCGCCCGCGAGCTGGCCCGGGGGGAGGACGAGGCCACGGCCACCGCGACGGCACGTCGCATCGGCGGAGAGGACGTCACGGTCTCGATCGGTGGGGACGGCCCCTGGGTGCTGGTCACCACCTCCCGCACCCTGCACGTCGACACCGGCCCGCTCGCCGGTGCCCGGTGGGAGCTGAGCGCCGATGCCACGGCCCGCCGGGAACCGCACCTGACCGGGGCGGGGACACCATGAGCACGGGCGCGGCCGCTGTCCTGGCCTGGACCGGAGCGGCGAGCGCGGTGGTCGCCGGGGCGGGCCTGCTGGGTGGCGGGATGCTCGCCCAGGCCCGGGCTGCCACCGCCGCGGATCTGGCCGCCCTGGCTGCGTCCGACGCCCTGGCCGTCGGCGCGAGTGCGCCGTGCCAGGTCGCCGCCGAGGCCGCAGACCGCAACGGCGCGCTCCTCAGCTCCTGCCAGGTGCAGGGGCAGGACGTCCTGGTGCAGGTGGAGGTGAGGGCCGCTCCGCTGCCGGCGCTCGGGGCACGGGCGCGGGCCGGCCCCTCTCCCACGGACGTGCCGTGATCGTGCACCTGTCCCGGCGAATGCACGGCGGTCCAGCCCACAGCCTGCTACGTTCCTGCGCAAGGAGCGGGCGCCGGAGCGGGAGATGGAGCTGAGTGCCTGGTCACGGGCCCGTCGGCCGCAGGAAGGCCCGCGCGCTGATCACCCGGCCGGGTGCAGCAGTCCCAGCAGGCGCAGCGCCTGCGCCTTGGACAGCGGCTCATTGCCGTTGCCGCACTTCGGTGAGACCACGCAGGCCGGGCATCCCGCCTCGCAGCCGCACTCCCCGATCATGTCGGCCGTGGCCCGCAGCCAGGCGGCGGCGTCATCGGCCCCGCGCTCGGCGAAGCCGGCACCGCCGGGAGCCCCGTCGTACACGAAGATCGTGGGCTCACCGGTGTCCTCGTGATGGGCGGCGGAGACCCCGCCGATGTCCCACCGGTCGCAGGTGGCCAGCAGCGGCAGCATGGAGATCGCCGCGTGCTCGGCGGCGTGCAGCGCGCCGGGCAGCTCCTCACCGGGGATCTGCGCACCGTCGGTGGTGGCACGAGGGATCACCCACCACACGGCCTTGGTGGTCAGGGTGCGCGGTGGCAGGTCCAGGGGGTGCTGGGCCAGCACCGCCTGGGTGTACACGTCCCGCACCTGGTAGCCGGTGACCTGGTCGGTGACGTCCACGGTGCCGAAGCACAGGCGCACCCCGCTGGCCCATGCGGCCTCCCGGTCGGTCTGCCGGATGCGGATGGTGGAGGCGGACTGCGGATGGGTGGAGTGCAGCGGGTCCTCGCGGTGCACGAACGCCACCGCACGCTCCACGTCCAGCTGGCCCACCACGAAGCTCCTGCCCTGGTGCAGGTAGACGGCCCCGTCGTGCACCTGGGTGTGGGCGCTGGCGGCGTCCACCGTGCCCAGCAGGGTGCCGCTGCCCTTCTCCACGATCCGCACCGGCTCCCCGCCGCTGCCACGCAGATCGGTGAGGTGGTGCGCGGATTCGGTCATGGTCCAGTACCAGCCGGTGGGGCGGGCGCGCAGCACACCGCGCGCCGCCAGGGTGCCCAGCAGCTCCCGTGCCGAGGGGCCGAAGATCTCCTCCTGGCCCACCTGGATGGGCAGCTCGGCGGCTGCGGCGCACAGGTGCGGGGTCATCACGTACGGGTTCGCCGGATCGAACACGGAGGCCTCCACCTCGGCCCCGAACACCGTCTCCGGATGATGCACCACGTAGGTGTCCAAGGGATCCTCACGGGCCACGAACAGCGCCAGGGCGGCCCCACCCGCGTCCTGCCGGCGGCCCGCGCGACCGAACTGCTGCCACAGGGAGGCGCGGGTGCCGGGCCAGCCGGCGATCACCACGGCGTCCAGTCCCGCGATGTCGATGCCCAGTTCCAGGGCGTTGGTGGAGGCCAGTGCCCGCAGCTGCCCCGAGCGCAGGTCGTCCTCCAGGCGGCGGCGCTCCTCGGCGAGATACCCGCCGCGATAGGCGGCCACCCGCTGCGCCCGATCCGCCAGGGCGGCCGAGGAGGTCTGCTCGGCCTGCTGGTTCAGGATCCGGCGAGCGCCGCCAGCGACCAGCTCGGCACCGCGACGGGAGCGCGCGAACACCAGGGTCTGCACATCCTTGGCCACCAGGTCGGCCAGCAGGGCCGCGGACTCGGTGGTGGCGGAGCGACGCAGCGGCTCCTCGGTGCGACCTCCACCGGCCGCACGCGAACCCTCGACGGCGTGGCCCAGATCATCGGCGCCCTGGCCCAGCGGGCCGTGCTCAGAGCCTCGGGACCCGGGGGCGGAGCCGCCGGTGCCCGCGTGGCCGTCGGCCGGGCGGTGCCCGCCGTCACCGGCTGGACGGCGCCCGTCGACGACCGCCCGCGTGCCCGGTTCCCACAGCCCCACCGTGAGCCCCGTACGTGGCGAGCCGTCCTCCGTCACGGCCTCAACGTCCAGGCCCACCAGGCGGGAGGCGGACAGCTCCGGGTTGGCGGTGGTGGCGGAGGCCAGGATGAAGGTGGGCTCGGCCCGGTAGTGGGCGGCGATGCGCCGCAGCCTGCGCATCACCATCGCCACGTGGCTGCCGAACACGCCGCGGTAGCTGTGGCACTCGTCGATGATCACGTACCGCAGGGCCCGCCAGAAGCTCGCCCACTGCTCGTGGCCGGGCAGGATGCCGAAGTGGAGCATGTCCGGGTTGGACAGCACCACGGTGGCGTGGCGGCGGATCCAGCGGCGCTGCTCGGTGGGGGTGTCCCCGTCGTAGACCGCGACCCTGGCGTCCCGCAACCCGGCGCCCTCGGTCATGGCGGTGATGTTGGTGAGCTGATCGGCGGCCAGCGCCTTGGTGGGGGCGAGGTACAGGGCGGTGGCGCGGCGGGCCGCGGGATCCAACTCCCGGGCGCCGATGTCGCTGAGCACCGGCAGCAGGTAGGCCAGGGACTTGCCGGAGGCGGTGGCGGTGGACAGCACCACGCTGCGACCGGCGTGGGCGAGCTCGGCGGCCTGCTGCTGGTGGGTCCACGGAGCGGTGATGCCGCAGGCGCCGAGATGCTCCACCAGGCGCGGATCGGTCCAGGCGGGGAAGCTGCCACGACGGCCCGTGCGGGCGGGGATCCGCTCCACGTGGGTGAGGCAGCCGCTGCGCAGCGGGGGTGCACTGAGCGCGGCGAGCAGATCCTCCGCCCTCCCTGCGCGCATCCGGCACCGCCTCTCGACTGCTGGTGCACAATCGTAGCCATGCGCTCCGACACTCCTGCGGCGGCCCCGCAGCTGCTTCCCGACCTGGTGGAGGCGCTGCGTGGTGACCTGAGCCGGGCCCGGTACACCGTCGAGCGCACCGAACAGCTGCTGGGCGAGGTCGCCGTGGCGGCCCTGCACCGGGAGGACCCCCTGCCTGCGCGGCGAGCGCTGGCCGGGGCATCGGATCCGGCGGCGATCCTGTTCTCCCTGTTCACGCTGGGCGCGGAGTTGCCTGCCGCACGTGTGGCCGAGGTGCTGCCCACCCTCGGTACCGGGGGAGCGCAGCAGCTGGGGATCCTGGCTCCCGCCGCTGGCCGGGCCGCAGCCAGCGGGGCCCCCTCCCTGCTGCACGCGACGATCGACCTGTCCCCCTACTCCGCGCAGGACGACCACGGCCACATCGACTGGTGGATCGCCTCGGACCGTTCGGAGCTGGCCACCAGGGCAGCTCTGCGGCCCGACCACGTACTGGGTGTGGGCGGCGCCTCCCTCACCCTGGCGCGCATCACCCCGCGCGCGAGGGTGCGCCGGGTGCTGGACCTGGGCTGCGGCAGCGGCATCCAGGCGCTGCACGCGACCCGCCATGCCACGCACGTGATCGCCACGGACCTCTCCGAGCGGGCACTGGCCTTCACCGCCTTCAACGCCGCCCTGAACCGGGCGCAGGTGGAGGTGCGTCAGGGCTCGCTGCTGGACCCGGTGGCCGGAGAGACGTTCGACCTGATCGTCTCCAACCCCCCGTTCGTCATCACCCCGCGCACACCCGGCGACGACGCCGACCGCTTCACGTACCGCGACGGCGGCAGGGCCGGGGACTCGCTGCTGGCCGAGCTGCTGGAGGCGCTGCCCGCGCACCTCGCGCCGGGTGGCACCGCCGTGATGCTGGGCAACTGGGAGCGCTCGGGCAGTCAGGAGTGGGACCAGCACCCGCGGCGCTGGCTCGCTCGCGCGCAGGCCGAGGGCCTGGACTGCTGGGTGATCCAGCGGGAGAGCGAGGACCCCGCCCAGTACGCCGGCACCTGGGCCCGCGACGGGGGCATCACGCCCCGCGACCCGCAATGGCCCTGCCTCATCGACGGCTGGCTGGACGACTTCGAGAGCCGCAACGTGCGCGACATCGGCTTCGGCTACGTGCTGATGCGCCGCCCCTTGCCCGCTGCCCCGACCGACGCGGCCGCTGCCGAGGGATCGGGCCCGACTCCCGGCGCGCCCGCACCCGCCCCGGCGGGCGGACCCGCCGGCACCATGCGCATCGAGCAGGCCACCGGCACCGGCAGCGGCTCCCTGGGCGGGCACCTCGCAGCCGGACTGCGCATGATGCAGCGCCTGCGCGCCCTGGACGATGCGCAGCTCGCCCGAACCCGGCCCCGACGCGCCGCGGATCTCATCGAACGGCGCCACCTGGTGCCCGGCGCCTGGGACCCCAGCCTGATCGAGCTGGTCCAGGGCGCCGGTCTGGCTCGCACGATCCCAGCGGATCAGGTGCTCGCAGCAACGGTGGGGGCTCTCGACGGCACCCTCACGCTGGGGCAGACCATCGGTGCAGTGTGCGCCCTCACGGGGGATGACCCCGATCAGGTGGAGGAGCGTCTGATGCCCCAGCTGCGCGAGCTGCTGCTCACGGGGATGCTCGAGCTGTGAGGCGCGGGCCCGCAGTCCCGGTGCGCCCGGTCGTCAGCGGCCTGCTGGCACTGGCGTTCGCTGCGATGGTGGTCCTGCTGGCCCGGGTGGCGGTGGGCACGGCATCCGGGCAGCGCCTGGACCAGCTCACCCTCAGCGGCGCCCAGCTGGACACCGGCCTCGTCTCCCAGGCAGTGGGTCTGGCGGCCGGAACCGTCAGCCTGCCGGTGGTGCTCGCGGCCCTGGCCTGTGTCGCCGTGATCGCGGTGC
The DNA here is from genome assembly GCF_025143785.1 of Brachybacterium sp. p3-SID1565. Lineage (NCBI taxonomy): Bacteria > Bacillati > Actinomycetota > Actinomycetes > Micrococcales > Dermabacteraceae > Brachybacterium > Brachybacterium sp. p3-SID1565. The sequence continues at coordinate 37,444 of NZ_JAMBDS010000021.1, read as the reverse complement.
TGCGACGGCGCGTGGACCTGCTGATGCCCCTCGGCGTTCTGGTGGGCGGCGCGAACCTCAGCACCCAGGTGATCAAGCACCTGGTGGTCACCCGGGACGTCCTGGGGCCGGGCATCGACATCACACCCAACTCCTTCCCCTCCGGACACACCACGCTGGCGGCCTCCACGGCGGTGGCACTGGTACTGGTGGCCGGCAGGGCACGGGGCCCGGTGGCGGTGCTGGGGACGGTGTGGACCGCGGGTGCGGGCATCGGCACCCTGGCCCTGGGCTGGCACCGCGCCAGTGATGTGGCCGGGGCTATCGCGGTGGTGGCCGCCTGGACCTTCCTGATGCTGGCGGTGGACGGCACGGTGCAGCAGCGTCGGGCCCCCTCCCCCGCCGATCGGGACCCCCTGCCGCCCGGTGAGGCGTTCATCGCGCTGCTGCTGGCGATGGCCGGGTGCACTGCGCTGGCGCTGGGCGTGGTGGCCCTCACCGCACTGGAGCTGCCGCTGGTGCTGCACGAGCCCGCCCATCAGCAGGCCGCGTACCGCACCACGGTGGCGGTGATCTGCGGCGGGACGGCACTGTGGATGGCGCTGGTGCTGCTGCTGCGCGCCCCGGAACCGCGCAGGAGGACTGCATCGGAGCGTGTACCGTGAACCATCGCCGGGCGGGGAACCCCTCGCCGGCGACCCTGGTCCCCGGTGGCGGACCACGGCGGACGGGCCGCGACGTGCGCGGCGAGGAAGGACGAATCAACGTGACTGGCGGACGGCATCTGGTGATCGTCGAGTCCCCGGCCAAGGCTCGCACCATCGGCCGGTACCTCGGCGACGACTTCGTGGTGCAGGCCTCGGTGGGGCACATCCGCGACATCCCGGTGCCGCGCGACCTGCCGGCGGAGATGAAGAAGGGCCCGTTCGGCCGCTTCGGGGTGGACGTGGACGGCGGCTTCGAGCCGTACTACGTGGTCAGCCCGGAGAAGAAGAAGACGGTCGCCGAGCTGAAGAAGGCCCTCAAGGACGCCGACACCCTCTACCTCGCCACCGATGAGGACCGCGAGGGCGAGGCCATCGCCTGGCACCTGCTGGAGACCCTGAAGCCCAAGAAGGCGCTCCCCGTCAAGCGCATGGTGTTCCACGAGATCACCAAGGACGCCATCCTCGAGGCCCTCGAGAACACCCGCGACATCGACTCCCACCTGGTCGACGCGCAGGAGACCCGCCGCATCCTGGACCGCCTCGTCGGCTTCGAGCTGTCCCCTGTGCTGTGGCGCAAGATCGGCCCGTCGCTGTCCGCTGGGCGCGTGCAGTCCGTGGCCACCCGGCTGGTGGTCGAGCGCGAGCGGGAGCGGATGGCCTTCGTGGCCGCCGACTACTGGGACGTCACCGGTTCCTTCGCCACCGACAGCGCCGCCTTCTCCGCCAAGATCGCCACCGTGGACGGCTCCCGCGTGGCCACCGGCAGCGACTTCGCCGACGACGGCACGCTCACCTCGCGCGCCACGAGCGCCACGGTGCTGACCGAGCAGTCCTCCCGGGAGCTGATCGAGGCCCTCACCGGTGCCCCGGCGGAGGTCACCAAGCTCGAGTCCAAGCCCCACACCCGCCGGCCCGCCCCGCCGTTCACCACCAGCTCCCTGCAGCAGGAGGCCTCCCGCAAGCTGCGGCTCGGGGCCCGCCAGGCGATGCGGGTGGCGCAGTCCCTGTACGAGAACGGCTACATCACCTACATGCGCACCGACTCGGTGGCGCTGTCCAAGGAGGCCATCGCCGCCTCCCGCGGGCAGGCGGCCGAGTTGTACGGCTCCGAGTTCGTGCCCGACAAGCCCCGCTTGTACCGCTCGAAGTCGCAGAACGCGCAGGAGGCCCACGAGGCGATCCGCCCGGCCGGCGACCGCTTCCGCACGCCGGCAGAGGTGGCCGGGCAGCTCAGCGGGGACGAGTTCCGCCTGTACGAGCTGATCTGGAAGCGCACCGTGGCCTCCCAGATGGCCGATGCCAAGGGCACCACCTCCACCGTGGAGCTGGCCCTGGAGCAGAACGGCCGGTCCGCCACCTTCCGCGCGGCCGGCACCGTGATCACCTTCCGCGGCTTCCTGGCCGCGTACGAGGAGGGCCGCGACACCTCCCGCTACGCGGAGGACTCCGACGACAAGCGTCTGCCCCAGATGAGCGAGGGCCAACGCCTGCAGACCCGCGAGCTGACCAGCGACGGCCACACCACCACCCCGCCCCCGCGGTACACGGAGGCCTCCCTGGTGCGGGCACTCGAGGAGCGCGGCATCGGCCGGCCCTCCACCTACGCCTCCACCGTGGCCACCATCCAGGACCGCGGCTACGTGCTGCGTCGGGGTACCGCCCTGGTGCCCAGCTGGACCGCTTTCGCCGTGGTGCGCCTGCTGGAGGAGCACTTCGGCACCTTCGTGGACTACGACTTCACGGCCCACATGGAGCAGCAGCTGGACCGCATGGCGCGCGGCGAGCTGGGACGGGCGGACTACCTGCAGGACTTCTACCGCGGCGACGGCACCTCCGGCCCCATCGGCCTGAAGCCGATGGTGGACGACCTGGGTGACATCGACGCGCGCGAGATCAACTCCATCGCCATCGGCGAGGGCATCACCCTTCGGGTGGGCCGCTACGGCGCCTATGTCGAGCGGCCCGCCCGGGACGAGAACGGCCAGGAGATCGAGGGGGCGGATCCGCAGCGCGCCTCGGTGCCCGACGACATCGCCCCCGACGAGCTCACGGTCGCCAAGGCCCTGGAGCTCCTGGAGCGGCAGAAGGACGACGGCCGGGTGCTGGGCACCGACCCGGAGACCGGGCACGAGCTGATCGCCAAGGACGGTCGCTTCGGCCCCTACGTCACCGAGGTGCTGCCGGAGCCCGAGGCAGCGGAGACCACGAACGGTGCGAAGAAGACCGCCAAGAAGGCGGCGAAGCCCAAGCCCCGCACGGCGAGCCTGCTGAAGTCCATGGACCTGGCGACCGTCACCCTCGAGGACGCCCTGAGGCTGCTGAGCCTGCCCCGCGTGGTGGGCACGACCGAGGACGGCACCGAGATCACGGCCCAGAACGGCCGCTACGGCCCGTACCTCAAGAAGGGCACCGACTCCCGCTCCCTGGAGACCGAGGAGCAGATGTTCACCATCACGATGGAGGAGGCGGAGAAGCTCTACGCCCAGCCCAAGACCCGGGGCCGGGCCGCCGCCAAGCCGCCGCTGAAGGAGCTGGGCACCGATCCCACCAGCGGCAAGCCGATCGTGATCAAGGACGGCCGCTTCGGCGCGTACATCACCGACGGCACCACCAACGTGTCGCTGCGCTCCGGGGAGTCCGTCGAGTCCATCACCGAGCAGATCGCCGTGGACAAGCTGGCCGAGAAGCGGGCCAAGGGGCCGGCCAAGAAGCCCGCCCGTCGCAGCACCGCCCGCAAGACCCCGGCGAAATCGACCACCCGGAAGTCCGCTCCCCAGAAGTAGCCCGCTCCACGACGACACGCAGGTGGCACCGGCCCCGAGGCGGGCCGGTGCTCCCCCTGCGGACGCGCCCCAGCACGGCCGGAGCATTCCTCCTCGTCCGCACCTTGAGACCGAACGAGACCACTGGATGATCGGCTGTGCAGGATTCACCGTGACGACGCTCATATTCATGCATCCGGGTCACGAGGGGGCATCGTTCCGTCAGGCGTTCCATGGTTGGTCACGAAACGGCCGTACGATGGCGGGGACCCCATCAGTGTTGATCAAGGAGTTCACATGCGTCTGAATCCGACTCGTCGCGCCCTCATGGGTGGTGCCGCAGCTGCTTCCGCCCTCGGGCTGGCGAGCTGCCTGCAGAATCCCGACTCCGGTGGCAGCGGCGGTGGTGGCAACGGCAGCGACGGCGGCTCCGCCGGTGGTAGTGGCGATGGCGTCGTCACCATCCTGGGCAACTTCGGCGGTCAGGAGGCCGACGGCTTCAACTCGGCCCTGGCAGCCTTCACGGAGGAGACGGGGATCCAGGTCGAGTACACCTCCGACCAGGACTTCGTGAACACCATCCGCACCCGCGCCGGCGCCGGTGACGCCCCGGACATCGCCCTGTTCCCCCAGCCGGGCGGCCTTCTCGAGCTCGCCGCCGAGCACATCGCCCCGATCGGCGACTACCTCGACGAGGCCGCACTGAAGGAGAGCCTGATCCCCGGTTTCCTGGAGTCGGCCACCCTGGACGGCACCGTCTACGCCGCACCGGTGCGCCTGGCCGTGAAGTCCCTGGTCTGGTACCCCACTGCGGCGTACACCGAGGGCGGGTACAGCACCGAGCCGGCCACCCTGCAGGAGCTGCTGGCCATCGGTGACGAGATCAAGGCCTCCGGCATCGCCCCCTGGGCGGATGCCTGGAACGCCGATCAGGCCACGGGGTGGGTGGGCACCGACTGGCTGGAGGAGTTCATGCTCCGCATCCACGGCCCCGAGGTGTACGACCAGTGGACCAAGCACGAGATCCCCTTCAACGACCCGAAGGTGGTCCAGGCGCTGGACGAGCTCGGCACGCTGCTGAAGACCGAGGGCAACGTGCTGGGCGGATCGCAGACCATCCTCAACACCCCGTTCTCGGAGGCCGCGCTGCCGCTGTTCGAGGATCCGCCGGCCGCGATGCTGCACCGCCAGGGCAACTTCGTCACCGGCTTCTTCCCCGAGGACATCCAGTCCGACCTCGACAACGCCGTGGGCGTGTTCGCCCTGCCCAAGTGGGAGGGCGGCTTCGACGGCCAGCCGATCCTGGGCGGCGGCGACCTCGCAGCCCTGTTCGCCCGGGACGACGAGGAGGCCATCCAGGTGATGGAGTTCATCACCTCGCCGGACTTCGGCGGCGAGTGGGCGAAGGCGGGCGGCTGGCTGAGCCCGCACTCCACCTTCGACAACTCGCAGTACGCCGATGAGACCACCCGCTCCGTGGCGGACATCGCCTCCAATGCCGAGGTGTTCCGCTTCGACGGCTCGGACCTGATGCCGGGCTCCGTGGGCGGCGGCAGCTTCTGGACCGCGATGGTCGAGTGGATCGGCGGTGACAAGGACTCCCAGACGGTCCTCGACGAGGTGGAGGCCTCGTGGCCGGCGGAGTGACCGCGCCCTCACGCACCGGAGAGCCCGCGCCCGCCTCGGGTGCGGGCTCTCCCGCGCGGTCCCGCAGCGGTTCCCCCGCTCGTCCCCTGAGGATCCTCGTCGGGGTGGTGGGCCTCGCGGTCACCGCGTGGGTGGTGTGCACCGTGTTCCTCGCCTTCGCCTGGTATCCGCAGGCGTTCGGGGGCAGCGACATCCTGATCGGCCTGCTGGGCCTGGTGCTGGGCATCGGCGGCGCGATCGTGTTCTTCCTGTTCCTCAACATGGCGATCGAGGGGCTGCCCTCCCGGCTCAGCGGCGGGGTCATCCCCTACGCCTTCCTGCTGCCGGGGCTGAGCCTGATCGGCCTGATGCTGATCTACCCCACCGCTCAGACGGTGATCTACTCCTTCGCCAACGACCGCTCGACGCAATGGGTGGGTTTCCAGAACTACCAGCGGATCTTCGCCTCCGGTGCGTTCTGGCAGGCACTGCTGAACAACGTGCTGTGGGTGCTGGTGGTGCCGGCGATCACCGTGGCCTTCGGACTGGCGGTCGCCGTCCTGGCGGACAAGCTCTCGGCCCAGGGGGAGAAGACCTCGAAGTCGATGATCTTCCTGCCGATGGCGATCAGCTTCGTGGGGGCCTCGACCATCTGGGGCACGCTCATCTACGCGTACGACCGGCCCGGTACCGCCCAGACGGGCCTGCTCAACGCGGTGGTCGTCGCTCTCGGGGGCGAGCCGCAGACATGGCTGCAGATCTCCGACTACCGGCTCAACTCGCTGCTGATGATGGTGATCCTGATCTGGCTGCAGACGGGTTTTGCCATGGTGCTGCTGAGCTCGGCCATCAAGGCCGTCCCGGAGGACACCGTGGAGGCCGGCCGCATCGACGGTGCCAGCGAGATGCGGATCTTCTGGCAGATCATCTTTCCGCAGGTGCGGGGCACGGTGATCGCCGTGTTCATCACGATCCTGATCGTGGTGCTGAAGGTGTTCGACATCGTCTACGTGATGACCAACGGCCGCAACAACACCGACGTGATCGCCAATCTGTTCTTCCGCAAGCTGTTCACCGAGCAGAAGGCAGGGGAGGCCTCGGCGGTCGTGGTGGTGCTGCTGATCCTGGTGATGCCGGTGCTGATCTTCCAGGTGATCAGCTTCAAGCGACAGGAGGAGGGCCGATGACCGGGCGCATGAAGGACGGCCGCCGCCGTTCCCCCTTCGCGATCGTCACCATGATCCTGCTGGCGATCCTGTGGACGGTCCCCACGCTGGGACTGCTGGTGACCAGCTTCCGCACCCGTGAGGATGCCGCCTCCACCGCGTGGTGGACGGCCCTGTTCAACCCCTTCGGCTCCGGCTGGACGATGGACAACTACACCCAGGTGTTCACCAACACCAATCTGGGCTCCACCCTGATCAACTCGATCGTGGTGGCGGTCCCGGCCACGGTGCTGCCGATCATGTTCGCGGCCTTCGCGGCGTACGCGTTCACGTTCATCAAGTTCCGCGGCAAGGAGATCCTGTTCATCCTGATCGTGGCGCTGATGGTGGTGCCGATCCAGGTGGCGTTCCAGCCCATGCTGAACCTGCTGGGCCCGCGCGGTCTGGGCATCTCCGGCGAGTTCGTGGCGGTGTGGCTGCTGCACACCGGGTTCGGCATGCCGCTGGCGATCTACATCCTGCGCAACTACATGACGGGCCTTCCCGGTTCGCTCATCGAGAGCGCGAAGATCGACGGCGCCTCGCACTACCAGACGTTCTGGCGCCTGGTGGCACCCCTCTCCTTGCCGGCGATCGCCGCGTTCGCCACCCTGCAGTTCCTGTGGGTGTGGAACGACCTGCTGATCGCCAAGCTGTTCCTGGGCGGCGGTTCCAACACCACGATCATCGTGGCGCTGCAGAACCTGCTGGGCACCCAGGGCCAGGGCGCCGAGTTGCTGACCGCCGGTGCGTTCATCTCCATGCTGGTCCCGCTGATCGTGTTCTTCTCGCTGCAGAACTTCCTGGTGCGAGGCATGACCGCGGGCTCGGTGAAGGGATGACCTGACCAGGAATAATCCCGTGCGCGCGCATCGGGGACCCTCTAGGGTTCCCGGTGCGCGCTGCTGTGTGCGCACGACCGCCGGGCCGTTCCCCGTCCTGCACCGTCACCGGGCCCTCCCGCCCGGGTGCGGCGAGTGGACGGCCACGCGAGCATGAGAGGACCATGACCATCCAGCGCATCACCGACGAGCTCTACAACTGGGCCAGCGTCCTGGACGAGGCCACCCTCGAACAAGCCCGCACCACCGCGGGCATGCCCTTCGTGCCCCCGCACCTGGCGTCGATGCCGGATGCCCACCTGGGCAAGGGTGCGACCGTCGGCTCCGTCATCCCCACCGATCGGGCGATCATCCCGGCGGCCGTCGGCGTGGACATCGGCTGCGGGATGATCGCGGTGCGCACCCAGTGGACCCAGGAGCAGGTGCGCGAAGCCGGCGCCCTGGTGGGGCTGCGCACGGGAATCGAGGATCGCGTGCCGGTCTCGGCGGGGAAGTACAACCGGCGCCTCACCGCGAGGGCGACGCGCCGTGTCGAGCTGCTGGAGGCGCGGTACCACCAGCTGTTGGAGGAGTACCACGCGACCTGGGTCTCGAGCGCGCCGGTCATTCCCGGTCCGGACGGCCACGCCGAGAACTGGCGTCTGCAGCTGGGCACCCTCGGCTCCGGCAACCACTTCATCGAGATCACGGTGGACGAGGAGGACAGGGTGTGGGCGTTCCTGCACTCGGGATCCCGCGGCGTGGGCAACCGGATCGCCCAGCACCACATCAAGGTCGCCACCCAGCGCTGCCGCAGGGAGGGCATCGAGCTGCCGGACCGCGACCTGGCTCACCTGGCCGAGGGGACCGCGGAGTTCGACCACTACATCGCCGAGCTGCTGTGGGCCCAGGACTTCGCCCGGGAGAACCGTGAGGAGATGATGGACCGCACCCTGGACGCCCTGGGCGAGCACATGGGCGCACCCGCCGAGAGGTTCGAGGAGGTCAACTGCCACCACAACTTCACGCAGCGCGAACAGCACTTCGGCAAGGAGCTGTGGATCTCCCGCAAGGGGGCGATCTCCGCCCGTAAGGGCGAGATGGGCCTGATCCCGGAATCCATGGGCACGGCGTCCTACGTGGTGCGGGGACTGGGCAACCCCATGGCCTTCCACTCCTCGCCTCACGGTGCGGGACGCAGCTACTCGCGGTCCCGGGCCAGGAGGACCTTCACCCTCGAGCAGCTGCGCGAGGCGATGAAGGGCATCGAGTACCGCGACACCGACGTGTTCATCGACGAGATCCCCGCGGCCTACAAGGACATCGATCAGGTGATGGCCGATGCCGCCGATCTGGTCGAGGTGGTGCACCGCTTCGCCCAGATCGTGAACGTCAAGGGCGACTGACCGGGGCCAGTCCGTGCCCGCTTGTCGGAGCCGGTCGGTAGATTGGGGGCATGACTTCCACCTCCGGTCACGGGGACCCCGGCTCCGAGGGCGCACTGCGCCTGCCGGAGCCGCTCAGCCCCGATCCGTCCACCGCGCCCGGCCTGCGGTGGGGGCTGATCTCCCCCGGTCACATCGCGGATCAGTTCACCGCGACGGCGCACCGGGCCACGGCCTCCCGGGTCGTCTCGGTCTGCTCCCGTTCGCAGGAGCGCGCCGAGGCGTTCGCCGCCGAGCATGGGGCCACCGGCGCCTTCGACTCGCCCCGGGCGATGCTGGAAGCCGGTGGGATCGACGTGGTCTACGTGGCCTCCCCCCACGCCCAGCACCACGCGTACGCACGCGCGGTGCTGGAGGCCGGCGTGCCGGTGGTGGTGGAGAAGGCCTTCACGCTGAACCGCCCCGAGGCCGAGGATCTGCTGGAGCTGGCCGCGCAGCACCGTCTGTTCGCGATGGAGGCGATGTGGGCGCGCTTCCTGCCGCAGTACGACGTGCTGCGCCAGGTGCTCTCCTCCGGTCTGCTGGGCACGATCGTCGAGGTCTCAGCAGAGCACGGCCAGTGGTTCCCCGAGGATGCACACCACCGCCTGTACGACCCTGCCCTGGGGGGCGGCGCACTGCTGGACCTGGGCGTGTACCCGCTCTCCTTCGCCCAGATGGTGGTGGGGGACCTGACGGACCCGGTGATCCAGGGCGATCTCGCCTTCACCGGTGTAGACGCCTACGTGGGCCTGCTGGCCCGTGGCACACGGGGCGGTCGAGCCCGCATCGCCACCACCCTGAACGCCCGGATGCCCAACGAGGCCGTGGTCACCGGCACGGAGGGCACGGCGCGCCTCACCGGTCCGTTCTACGCCCCGGGCACCCTGACCGTCTCGCTGCGGGACGGCCGCAGTGCGCGCTTCGAGCATCCCGGGGCGCCGGGGGACGGCATGGCCTACGAGATCGCCGAGGCCGCCCGCCGGATCAGCGCGGGCGAGCTGCAATCCCCCTGGATGAGCTGGGAGGACACCCTGTCGGTGATGGGAACCATGGATGCCGCCCGCGCCGCGCTCGGCGTCACCTACCCAGGAGAGGTTGCCGCATGAACGTCCTGGACTCCACCTCGCTGCGGATCCCCCAGCCCCACCCGCCCCGTCGCGGGGTGTTCATCTCCTTCGAGGGCGGTGACGGCGCCGGGAAGACCACGCAGATGGCGATGCTGGGACAGCACCTGGTGCAGGAGCGGCACGTCTCGGAGGATCTGGTGCTCACCACCCGCGAACCGGGGGGCACCGAGCTGGGCGAGCAGATCCGCCAGCTGCTCCTGCACGGGGAGCACGTCAACGAGCGCGCCGAGGCCCTGCTGTACGCCGCCGATCGCGCCCACCACATCGCCACTGTGGTGCGTCCCCACCTGGCTCGCGGCGGCCTGGTGCTGAGCGACCGCTACCTGGACTCCTCCATCGCCTACCAGGGTGCCGGCCGGAATCTGGACCCCTCCCAGATCGGGGCACTGTCCCTGTGGGCCACCGAGGGCCTGTTGCCGGACCGCACCATCCTGCTGGACCTCCCCCCCGATGTGCTGGACCAGCGGCGGGACGCCCAGGACCAGGACCGCCTCGAGCTGGCCGGGCTGGAGTTCCATGCGGCGGTGCGCTCCACTTTCCTGGACATGGCCCGGGTAGAGCCGGAGCGGTTCCGGGTGATCGACGGCACCCAGCCCCGGGAGGCGGTGCACGCACAGGTGCTGGAGGCCGTGGCCGAGGTGCTCGCCCGCTTCGACCCCACCTTCGATCCTGCTGACCCACCTGCCCACCGTGACGAGCAGTGAGGGCAGGCCCCCGGTGAGCGTCTGGGACGACGTGGTGGGCCAGGAGCAGGCGGTCGCGCAGTTCCAGCGCGCCGCCTCCCCGGAGGGCTCGCTCGCGCAGGCATGGCTGATCACCGGACCGCCCGGATCGGGCCGCTCCACGGCGGCCCGCGCATTCGCCGCCACCCTGCAGTGCGAGCACGCCACCGGATGCGGGGCCTGCCAGGCCTGCCGCACCGTGTTGGCGAACACCCATCCCGACGCCACGGTGGTGGCCACGGACAAGCTCTCGATCTCCAAGGACGACGTGCGCGCCCTGGTGCTCACCGCGCAGCGCGCCCCCGCTACGGGTCGTCACCGCGTGATCGTGGTGGAGGATGCCGACAGGATGAGCGCAGGCACCTTCAACGTGCTGCTGAAGTCGATCGAGGAGCCTCCCCCGGCCACGGTGTGGATGCTGTGCGCGCCGTCGGCGGAGGATCTCGCCCCCACCATCAGGTCGCGCTGCCGGTTGGTCACCCTGGCGGTGCCGTCTGCGCAGGTGGTGGCGGAGCTGCTGGTGCGTCGGAACGACGTGGAGCCGCAGCTGGCGGAGCGCTCCGCACGTGCGGCCCAGGGGCACATCGGGCTGGCCCTGCGCTATGCCACGCAGGAGGGCGCCCTGGATGCCCGGGAGGAGTCCGCGCGCACCCTGCTGGGGCTGCGGGGCGCCGGGGAGGCGGTGCTGGCGGCCCAGGCGCTGGTCGAGCGCGCCACCGCGGAGGCCAAGACCCACGCCGACGCGGTGGCCGAGGAGGACCGTGCGGCCTTCATGCGCTCCGCCGGTATCGAGGACGGCAAGGTCCCGCCGTCACTGCGCTCGCAGATGAAGCAGCTGGAGGAGGATGCCAAGCGCAGGCAGACCCGCCTGGTCCGCGATGTCCTGGACCGCTACCTGCTGGATGCCCACTCCGTGCTGCGGGATGTGCTGAGCGTGCAGATCGGCTCCGGCGGTGAGATGGTCAACCCGGGCGTGGAGGCGGAGATCCGTCGCGCGGCCGGAACCGGCGAGGGCCGCATCACGCTGGGGCTGCTGGAAGCGGTGCAGGAGGCACGCGCGCGCATTGCCGGCAATGTGCCGCCGCTGCTGGCCATCGAGGCGCTGCTGGCGCGGGTGGCGGTGTCCCAGCGCTGAGCGCGCCGGGGCTCAGTCGCCCTTCGGCCCCTCGTCCGTCGGAGCCTCGGCAGCGCCGATCGCGCCTTCACCGGCCTCGGCCGTCGGGGACTGCGCCTGCTTCTGGTACTCGACGTCGAGCTCATCGAGGACCACCCCGGTGGCTCGCGGGATCTCGCGGTCGCCGTCGTCCTTGCCGGTCTCCGAATGGGCGCCGCAGCCGTAGCCGAGGTGGACGACGCGGCCGTCGGCGGGGGACCACTCGTTGGTGCACACCCCGAACTCGTGGCGCAGGGATCCATCCAGCTTCGAAAGGAACCCGCAGCTGGCGCAGTTCGCGGTCACGGTGCCACGACGACGGCGCTGCGAGGTGGGCCGGGGCCCGAACTCCCCCTCGGCCCACCGCTCGGCTGCATCGGCCCGGCCCGCGGGCGAGAGCACGCGCACCCGGCCCAGGCCCAGCTCCCAGTTCGCCACGCGGTCGGCATCCTCGTCGCCGGTGTTCTCGTAGCCGTGCTCGAGGCGCTCGTCGTACTCCCTGTACGGCATGAGGTCGTCGGCACCGACGTCCTCCGGCTTCAGACGCTCCGACCAGGGCTCCCAGTCAGGGGCCAGCAGCGCACCCTCCCCGGGCAGCAGCGCAGTCTCGGCCACGGTGGCGCTCTTGGCGCGCGGGGCACGCACCAGGATCGCCACCCACGACCAGCCGCGGTACCCGGGCATCATGCAGTCGAACACGTGGGTGACCACGCGATCGCCGCTGGCCTCCGCCCGCAGGTGCTCACCGACCTGACCGGGCTCGGTGACCTCCTCGAGAGCCGCACGCGCGAGGTCGACGGCCTCGGCGGCGATCGCATCGAGCTTCGGGCGGGCACTCCTGGAGCGGCGCGGGGTGCTGGTGGCGGAGGTCATGCTCAGGCCTCGAAACTGTCGGCGACGGCTCGCAGCACGGTGGAGATCTTCTGCGCGTGACCGCGATCGGGGTAGCGGCCCTTGCGCAGGCCGTTGGAGGCATCGTCCAGCAGGCGGATCAGATCCTCCACCATCACCGCCATGTCGTCCGGCTTCGGTCGACGCGCGCGGCTCACCGAGGGAGCCGGCTCCATCAGCTGCAGGGAGAGGACCTGGGGGCCGCGACGGCCGTCGACCATGTCGAACTCCACCCGGGCACCGGGGCGCAGGGTGGCCACCCCGTCCGGCAGGTTCGAGGCATGCACGTAGACGCTCTGGCCGTCCTCGTCATCGAGGATGAAGCCGAACCCCTTCTCGGCGTCGTAGAACTTCACCTTGCCGCGTGGCACGTGGATCCCGCCTTGTCTGCTGTCGTGGGACTGGTGGTCCTGAAGGAACCGGTGGGCAGTCGCCTGGCACTGCGCACGGGGTGCGCGGATGCGGGCATGCTCGCCGGGCGCCGGGGGTCCGGCGACGCTCAAGTCTACAGCCCGCCTCCCACGATCGGGGGGCGGTGATGGGAGCGAGGCCGGGTTCTCAGTTCCTGCGGCGCTCCGGCGGGATCTGCCGCACCGGGGCGTCCCAGGGCACGGGGTCCAGTCCCAGGCCCGCCAGCATCTGCTCGATGATCATCGCGGTGAAGCCCCATACGAACGCGTCGTCGGGCAGGTCGAACACCGGACCGACGGGTCGGTCATCCAGCAGTCCTCGGTAGCGACGGGCGGGATCGGTGAGGGAGCCCTCACCGGTGAGCCGTGCCCACACCACGCGCTCCACCTCCACCGGGTCCTGCGCGCGCAGCGGGGGCCTGGTGGGCGTCCACGCCAGCACCGGGGTGACGTGCTGGGAGCGCCACGGCATGGGGATCGCGGCGAAGGCACCGAGCACGGTCACCTCCCGCGGGTCCAGCCCCGTCTCCTCCTGCGCCTCGCGCAGCGCGGTGTGCACCTCGTCGCGGTCACCCGGGTCCACCCCTCCGCCGGGCAGGGCGAACTGGCCGGGCTGGGAGCGCAGGCAGTGCCCCCGCTCCTCCAGCACCAGCTGCGAGTCCTCCAGATCGGTGCCGGCCACGAGCAGCAGCACGGAGCTGCGACGAGGGGGCCGGGACGCAGCCAGCTGCGACCGGGCGTCACGGGAACGGTCCAGCAGCACCTCTCCCCCGCGACCGGCGCGCGCAGCGAGCTCGCTCAGGAACCCGGGGTGGCCCACCCGGGCAGCCGCGCGCTCCTGACCCTCCCCCATCAGGCCACCTCCGCGCTGGGGCAGATGTCGGCCAGCACGCAGCGACCGCACTGCGGCGCACGCGCCAGGCACACGCGGCGCCCGTGCAGGATCAGCCGCAGATGCAGGGCCGTCAGGTCGGTCCGCTGCCCGTCGGCGCCCTCTCCACCTGCGGCGGCTTCCTGCTCCACCCGGGCCACCACGGCGGTCTCCACCTTCACCGGGTCCTTCGCCTCGGTCCAGCCCAACCGCCGGGCGAGGCGGCCGACGTGGGTGTCCACCGCCAGCAGGGAGTGGCCGAACCAGGCACCGCGCACCACGTAGGCAGTCTTCCTGCCGACGCCCGGCAGCGCCTCGAGCGCCTTCTGGTCATCGGGCACCTCGCCGGCGTGGTCGCGCACGAGGTCCTGGGCCAGCCCGATGATGCGGCCGGCCCGGGTGCCCCCCATGCCGAGCGGGCGCAGCAGGGCGGCCACCTGCTCCTCGTCAGCACCGGCGAGTGCGGCGGCATCGGGCCAGCGCGAGAACAGCTCGGGGGTCAGGGAGTTGACCCGCACGTCGGTGGTCTGGGCCGAGAGGACTGTGGCGACCAGGAGCTCGAATGCGTCCCGATGATCGAGCTCGGTGCGGGCTGCGGGGTACTCCTGGCCAAGCCGGGCATGCACCTCGGCGACGGGGGCCGGCGCCTTGGCAGCGGGCGCCTTTCGCGCGGGCTGCTTCCGCGTCGGCACCTTCCGCGCGGGCCGCTTCTGCAGGCTCTCGTCCTGCGCGTCCGGGCTCGCGGACCCGCGAGAGGCACGCCTGCCCGTTGATGACATGGTGATCAGTGCTCCTGGGGTGTTTCGAGGGCCCGTCTCGGCGGGTGAACCGGAACCGGACCCGAAGACGCGGTAGCCTGTGAGCATCGTGTGATCACTGCCACCGTGCGCGACGGCAGCGGTCACGATGAGTAGACCAGATCGGCCCCGGCGCCCGGGGCCCACCCTCAGGAGGTTCCGTGGACGAGAACATCGTACGGTCGTCGCCGCTGTTCGCCGCGCTCGACGAGGACGGCAAGCAGGCCGTGCTCGCGTCGATGTCGCAGGAGGACTACCACCGCAGCGCCGTCATCTTCCGCGAGGGGGATCCCGGCGATCGCCTGTTCATCATCGGCACCGGAAAGGTGAAGGTGGGCCACGCCTCCGGCGACGGCCGCGAGAACCTGCTGGCCGTGCTGGGCCCGGGCGAGACCCTCGGCGAGCTCTCCCTGTTCGATCCGGCTCCCCGCAACGCCACGGCCACCGCGGTGGCCGAGTCCACCCTGTACTCGCTGACCCAGCAGGACCTGTACCGGGTCCTGGCCCAGCGCCCGGAGGTGGGCCGCCACCTGCTGGCCTCCCTCGCGCGGCGTCTGCGCAAGACCAACGAGTCGCTGGCGGACCTGGTCTTCGCCGACGTGCCGGGTCGCGTGGCCAAGAACCTGCTGGATCTCGCGCAGCGCTTCGGACGTCAGACCGACGACGGCGTGATGGTGGCCCACGGGCTCACTCAGGAGGAGCTGGCGCAGCTGGTCGGCGCTTCCCGCGAGACCGTGAACAAGGCCCTGGCGGACTTCGCCTCCCGCGGCTGGATCCGCCTGGAGGCCCGCGCGGTGCTGCTGCAGGACATCGAGCGCCTGCGCCGCCGCGCCCGCTGATCCCCACGAGCACGACGACGGCGCGTCCCCGGCATCCGGGGGCGCGCCGTCATCGCATCCGGTGGCGAAGCGACCTCAGGCGCTCGAGCCCACCGGTGAGCCCACCGGGGCCGCGCGCGGACCTGGCTCCTCAGCCGTTCTGACCCAGGTGGTCGAGCGTGGCCCGGAGGTTCCAGCGGGCAGCCTTCTCGAGCTGATCAGGAAGGTCGGCCCCGTACACGACGCGCAGCAGACGGTCCATCGTCAGGATCCCCGCGGTGCGGGCACGGCGCACCTGCTCGATGCGCTCCTGGCGGTGAGCGATGGCCTTCTCGATCGCCTCCAGCGCCTCGAGCGGCGAGAGGTACGGCTCGCCGTGGCCCGGGTACAGGGACGAGACGCGCCCGTCCGATGTCATCGCACGCAGGATCGCGAGGGACTGCAGGTACTCGCCCAGGTCCCCGCCGTGGTCAGGGACGATCACGGTGGAGGAGCCCCCCAGCAGGGTGTCACCGGTGAGCATCCTGCCGCCCTCCACCAGCACTCCGACGGAATCGGCGGTGTGCCCGGGAAGATGGATCACGTGCCCGGCGGTGCCCCTGTCACCGTCCAGCACGGCCGGCAGGGGCCGTGACCCGGCCACGGTTCGCTGATCGGCCGCCCACAGGGGGACGTCCCGACCGGTGCGGGCGGAGAGCTGCCGGGCCAGGGTGGCGGCACCGGCAGCGTGGTCAGCATGGTGGTGGGTGACCAGCACACCCATCGGCTGCGCGTCGGCCCCGCAGGCCAGCAGCACATCGGCCAGGTGCTCAGGGTCCTTCGGGCCCGGGTCCACGACCCACACCTGGGCGCCGTCCCGCAGCACGTAGGTGCAGGTGCCCGTCAGGGTCATCGGGCCCGGGTTGGGCGCTCGCAGCGTGATCAGCTCGACGCCGGGGGCCTCCGGGTCTCGGTCCGGGTACTGCTCGGACACGGCTCAGGTGGTCCGCTGGATCTCGACCTGCAGCTCGAGCTCCACCGGGGCATCCAGCGGGAGAGCGGCGACCCCGACGGCGCTGCGTGCATGGGAGCCGCGCTCGCCGAACAGCTCGCCCAGCAGCTCGCTGGCGCCGTTGATGACGGCGGGCTGAGCGGTGAACGAGGGATCCGAGGCGACGAAACCGGTCAGCCTCACCACCTGCGCGATCTGGTCCAGCGATCCCACCAGGTCCTCGATCGCGGCCAGAGCGTTGAGGGCGCAGGTGGCGGCGAGCTCGGCCGCCTGCTCCGCAGTGACCTCCGCACCCACCTTGCCGGTGCGCGGCAGCTCGCCGTCCACGAAGGGCAGCTGGCCGGAGGTGAGCACGTGGTCACCGGTGCGCACGGCCGGCACATAGGCGGCCACAGGCGCGGCCACGCCGGGAAGCTCCAGGCCCAGCTCGGACAGGCGCTGGCGGATGCGGGAGCCGTCGGACGCGGCGGAGGGGGGCGTGGCGGGAACGGTCATCGATCAGCCCTCCGAAAGCGGCCGCTTGAGGTACGCGACCAGGGACTCGGGGTTGGGGCCGGGCACCACCTGCACCAGCTCCCATCCCTCCTCGCCGTAGTTGTCGAGGATCTGCTTGGTGGCGTGGATCAGCAGCGGAACGGTCAGGTATTCCCAGCGGGTGTAGGTGCTCATGGGGCGAAGCCTACCGGCCGTGGAGCCCCTGGGCGGAGGCGGTCACATGCCGCCGGCGGCGGCGCGACGTGCGGCGAAGGTGAGCGCGGCACCCCAGTCGCTGACGTCGGGGTGGCGGCGCAGCAGGCGCCGACGCTCACGCTCGGTCATCCCGCCCCACACACCGAAGTCGATGCGGTTCTCCAGCGCGTCCACCAGGCACTGGGTGCGCACCGGGCAGCCACCGCAGGCCGTCTTGACGGCATGCTGCTCGGCCCCCTGGACGAAGAATTCGTCCGGGTCCATGGTGGCGCAGGCTCCACGAGCAGCCCAGCTGCGGTCCTCGCCCTCCCCGAGCGCCCGCGCAGTCGTCACCCCTACGGTCATGTCAGTCCCCTTCCGAATCCTCGTCGACCCGTGAGTTCCTCCCACATCGTAGGGACCAGGTGCGACACTCGCCAAACCTCCATGCCACGCCGGGGATCCTGTGGTATGCCGCAGCGCTCTCGGCGGCTGGCTCCGCGTGGCGTTCCGGGGGTGCCCCCTTGCTCGACCTCGCGTGCCGACAGCCATGGGCTTCGTGAAGATTTCGCCAGGACGTGTCCTGCTTCATGGAACCGGCCCGGGCCTGCCCGTACTGTGGGTTCATGGCCACTTCCTCGCCCAGCCGCCCCGCACAGCGGCGCTCACTGCCCGCCGCGCTGGCGCAGACCCTCTACCTGCTGCTGGGGATCATCGCCGTGGCAGGCCTGGGCGGCGTGCTGCTGGCCGCGTTCTTCCTGCCGGCGGTCTCGGCCACTTCCGCCGTGGCCGAGGACGGCGTGGCCCTGTTCGAGTCCTACCCCTCCGAGCTGGAGGTGGCACCGCTGAACGAAGCCAGCCGCATCGAGGCGGCCGACGGCTCCCTGCTGGCCACCTTCTACACCGAGAACCGGATCATGGTGCCGTTGGAGGAGATCTCCCCGCACATGCAGCACGCGGTGATCGCGGTGGAGGACCGCCGGTTCTACGAGCACGGCGGCGTGGACCCGCGCGGCCTCACCCGTGCCTTCCTGTCCAATTCGGTGGGCGGCGCCACCCAGGGCGGCTCCACCCTCACCCAGCAGTACGTCAAGAACGCCCTGCTGATGGACGCCGTGCAGCGCGGCGACCAGGAGGACATCGAGGCCGCCACCGAGACCACCTACGGGCGCAAGCTGCGCGAGGCCAAGCTCGCCATCTCGCTGGAGAAGAAGTGGGACAAGGACGAGATCCTCAACGGCTACCTGAACGTCGCCCAGTTCGGGCCGTCCCAGTACGGCGTGGAGACGGCCTCGCAGCACTACTTCTCCAAGAGCGCGAAGGATCTCAACCCCGGCGAGGCCGCGATGCTGGCGGGCATCACCAACGGCCCCAACCAGTACGACCCGGTGGCCCACCCCGAGGCGGGGGAGAAAAGACGCAATGAGGTGCTGGGGGACATGCACCGCGAGGGCTACATCACCGATGAGGAGTACGAGCAGTACCGCACCCAGCCGGTCGAGGAGATGCTGAAGATCCAGGAGGTGCGGGCCGGCTGCGCCGACGCCGGCCGCAGCGGGTTCTTCTGCGACTACGTCACCCGCACCCTGCTGAACGACCCGGAGTTCGCCCCCACCTACGAGGAGCGCCGCAAGCTGCTCTACGGCGGCGGGCTCACCATCCGCACCACGCTGGATCCGGCCAAGCAGAAGGCCGCCGAGGACATCCTGCAGCGAAGGGTGCCGGCCGATGCCGGCCACGGCTTCGGCCACTCGATCGTGACGGTGGAGCCGGGCACCGGCAAGATCCTGGTGATGGCGCAGAACCGCACCTTCAATCCCCACCAGGAGATCGGCCCGGGTGAGACGGCCATCAACTACAACGTGCCCAACGCCCTGGGGGGCTCCAACGGCTTCCCCGTCGGCTCGACCTTCAAGCCCTTCGTGCTGCACGAGTGGATCAAGAGCGGCCGCAGCATCTACGACACCGTCTCCACCGGGCGGGAGGAGATGAAGGAGTTCCCCGCCACGTGCCTGGGCAGCGGAGCCTGGCGCGAGAACCCCGGGTACAACCCCGACAACGCAGTCTCGGTGAAGCTGCAGCCCATGGAGACGGTGCTGAACTCCACCAAGTTCTCCGTCAACACCAGCTACGCCAACATGGCCCGTCAGCTGGACCTGTGCGACATCGCCGAGACCGCCCGCTCCGTGGGCGCTGTGCCGGCCACGCACAACCCCTACGACCAGGCCACCTGGGATGCCCCGATCGAGGACATCTACAAGACGGAGCTCGCCCCCTCCGTGGTGGTGCTCGGTGAGCTGCGGATCTCCGCCCTGGACATGGCCGGGGCCTACGCCACCTACGCATCAGGCGGCACGTACTGCCGCCCCCAGGCGGTCACCGAGGTGATCGACCGCAACGGGGAGCCGATGCCCATCACCGGCGCCCAGTGCGAGCAGCGCATGGACAAGGAGGACGCCGACACCATGGCGTGGGTGCTCCAGCAGGACCTCGAGGACCCGCGCGCCACAGGCAAGGGCCGCACGATCCCCGGCCACCCCGCGGGCGGCAAGACCGGAACCTCCAATCAGCAGTTCCACACCTGGTACGTGGGCTTCACCCGCCAGATGTCCACCGCCGTGTGGTTCGGCCACCCGCAGGCCAACAAGCGCCCCGAGGGCTTCAACGTCGACGACACCTACCTGCGCCAAGGCAAGGTGTGGGGCAACACCGTCTCCCTGCCCACCTGGCAGGAGTACATGACGGCGGCCCACGAGGGCCTGCCCGCCGAGGCCTTCCCTCCGGCTCCGGCGCGGCCCACTCCCCCGGGCCCGGGCCAGGTGGGAGAGGTGACACCTGGCACCGTGCCCAACGTCGCGGGCATGTACCTCTCCCAGGCACAGACCGCGGTCGAGCAGGCGGGCTACCGCGTGGAGGTGCGTCGTGAGCCGTCGGACTCCGTGGGCCAGTGGTTCGTGATCGGCACTGACCCTGCCCCTGGCACCGCCCTGCCCGCGGGCAGCACCGTGACCATCCGCCAGTCGACCGGCCGGGAGGGCTGAGCGTGCGCGCAACGACGGTGGCGGCGACGCTGGGCGGGCTGGGTGCCGTGAGCGCTGCGGCCGCCCACGTCTGGGCCCGGCACATCGAGATCCACCGGTACACCCTGCGCGAGGTGGAGCTGGGCATTCTCCCGGCCGGGGCGCGCACGATCAGGCTGCTGCACATCAGCGACATCCACCTGATGCCGGATCAGGAGCGCAAACTGGCGTTCCTGCGGCACCTCGAGACCCTGCGCCCGCATCTGGTGATCGACACGGGCGACAACATCGCCTCGGCGGCCTCGGTGCCGGTGCTGGCCGAGGCCATCGAGCCGCTGCTGCGCCGCCCCGGGGCGTTCGTGATGGGCTCGAACGACATGTACGCGCCCTCCCCCAAGAACCCGCTGCGGTACTTCCTGCCCGATGCCCGCCCTGAGGGCTTCACCGAGCGTGAGGACGTGGAGCTGCCCACGGAGGAGCTGGCCGGGCGACTCTCCGCCTTCGGCTGGAAGGACCTCACCAACAGCCGTGGCCGGATCGAGCTGGGCGGTCTCGAGGTCCAGCTGGTGGGGGTCGACGATCCTCACCTCGAGCGCGACGAGATGCCTCCCCCGCAGGACGCTTCCCCGCCCGAGCACGGCCGGGTGCTGCGCCTGGGCGTGGCCCACGCCCCCTACCGTCGGGTGCTCGATGCCTTTGCCCGCGACGGCTCCGATCTGATCCTGGCCGGTCACACCCACGGCGGGCAGCTGCGCATCCCCGGCGTCGGCGCGCTGGTCACCAACTGCGACCTGCCGCGGTCGCAGGCGCGGGGACTGTCCACCTGGCGGGGGGTGCCGCTGAACGTGAGCGCAGGCATGGGCGCCAGCCCCTATTCGAACTACCGCTTCGCCACCCCTCCGGAGGCGAGCTTGATCACGTTGCGGGCCCCGCGCGCTGAATCGCCTGACCAGCGGTAGGAAACGCCTGTTAGAGTTGCTCCTCGGTGACGCGCTCATCGCGTCGACCTGACAGCTCCTCCCCTTCGAGCAGGAGCCGAACTGGTCGACCGCAGCAGAGCGGGGAGCTCTCGGGGTGTGGCGCAGCTTGGTAGCGCGCTTCGTTCGGGACGAAGAGGTCGCAGGTTCAAATCCTGTCACCCCGACCGGTCGACGGCTCCGGTGCAGATCTGCACCGGAGCCGTTCTCGTTCTTTCGCGGCACCGACCATCCAGCGGCACCCACCATCCAGCGGCATCCACCATCCAGGGATGGAGCTCACCAGGATCGCCGCCGCATGCCTGGTCGTGACCGCAGCATCAAGCCACCTCGCTGCCGGGCCCGCGCCCCACCGAATGACATCGCTGTAACTAGCACAGCAATGTCCGATTCGCGAGCGCGACACGTCGAAAACTTGTGCAAACGAGCAAAACTTTGACAAAGAGCCAGGCCTGTGCATGCAAACTGCCCTGTTCAGGCCGCTGACCTGCACTTACATTGGTGCCGGTGCCGCTCGTACCTGGGGCACTGACCGGGGCGCCGCCAACCCGTCACCGGCTCGGTCGCTTCCTCCACTTCCCTGGGTGACGGGCACCTGTCCCGCAGCGCATGCCGTCGCGGGTCGCGTGTGGCGACGGAGAAAGAGATATCCGGACATGATCCGTACCGTCCCCCGCGGCACGCACCGGGCTCCCGGTGCCGCCGTGATCGACTACCGGGGCCTCGCCGCTCCTGTCGGGCGTGGTGTGGGAGGTGCCGCCCTGCTGGGTGCGGTCACCGCCACCGCCGCTCTGCAGGGAGCCGAATCGGCTCGCGCACAGGCCCCCGCCCCGGCCGCGCTCGGAAGCATCAACGGTGCTGCCGCAGCCGCTCCGGTCACCCTCCCCGCCGTGGCCCCCGCGGCCCCCGACCAGTTCGCCGGCGTCAAGCTGCGTACTGGCTCCCGTGGCGCAGCGGTGGAGCATCTGCAGACCCTGCTCAATCAGCGCGGTGCGTCGATCGCGGTCGACGGCGTCTTCGGACGCAACACCGCCAGTGCTGTGCGCGCCCTGCAGTCCGCTGCCGGGATCGGCGTGGACGCCGTGGTGGGCCCGAAGACCTGGAACGCCCTGGCGGGCAACATCCAGATCTCCTCGAGCGCTCCTGCCCCGGCCGCCTCGGCGGCCTCCTCGCAGCCGAAGCTGCGTCAGGGCAGCCGCGGCGATGCCGTTCGCACCCTCCAGTCCCAGCTCAACGAGCGCGGTGCGTCGATCGCGGTCGACGGCATCTTCGGCAGGGGCACCGCGGCTGCGGTGCGCGCACTGCAGTCCGCTGCCGGCATCGGCGTGGACGCCGTGGTCGGCCCGAAGACCTGGAACGCCCTGTACTCGAACGTGCGTATCAGTGACGCCCCGCCCTCGCGCGACTCCGGGCGTGCTCCGGTCGCCTCGGTGGGCTCGTTCAACGGTCAGGCGATCGTTAATGCGGCCCGGGCCCAGAAGGGCGTGCGCTACACGTGGGGCGGCTCCTCCCCGGCCACCGGGATGGACTGCTCGGGGCTGGTGTACCACGCCTACAACCAGGCCGGCATCAACCTGCCTCGCAAGACCGCCAAGGGCTACACCTTCGGCGGCCGGATCATCTCCCAGGCCGAGGCCCAGCCCGGTGACCTGGTGGCCTTCACCAGCAACAACTACGGTCACATCGGGATCTATGCCGGCAACGGCCGGGTCATCGATGCCTCCAGCTCGCGCGGGCGGGTCATGGAGCGCATGATCTGGAACGCCCCGCACGTGTTCGTCACCTACCGCTGAGCTGAGGCGACGACACCTGAGCACGGCGGCCTGCTCGACGCATGAGCGTCATGGGAAGGAGCAGGGCGACGTGCAGGAGCCCGGTCGGGACACCCCGGCCGGGCTCCTTCATGCCCGGTCACGGCCTCGGTGAGACATCGGAGGTCTTCCCCGCGCCCTGATGTGACGTGGCAGACTTGGGGGATCCACGACCCGCGTCACCCCTCAGGAGAGACCATGCCCGACCCGCTCGCCCTCGTCCCGCTCCCGCAGTCCGTCATCTACTCCCACGGGGTCTGGGAGACGACGGATCCCTGGGCGGGGCTCTCGATCGGCATCAACGAGGACCTGCCTCGCACCGAGTACTCGCTGTCCATCTCCCCCAAGGGTGCGAACCTCTCCGCCGGCAGCGAGGCCGCCCTGGCCGATGGCCGCAACACCTTCGCGCAGATCGTCACCGGCAGCGGCGGCTCCATCCCCTGCGTGACCATCGTGGACCGCCCCAAGCACGCCTGGCGCGGCATGCACCTCGACGTCTCCCGCCATTTCTTCACGGTGCAGGAGGTGGAGACGATGATCGATGCGATGGCCCTGCACCGCCTGAACGTGCTGCACCTGCACCTGACCGACGACCAGGGCTGGCGCATCGAGATCAAGGGATACCCGAAGCTGACCGAGGTGGGCGCCTGGCGCGATCAGAGCCTGGTGGGCCACATGGGCGCCGACGAGGCCGACTGGCAGTACGACGGGGTGCGCCACGGCGGCTTCTACACCCAGGACGACCTGCGCGGCCTGGTGGACTACGCCAGCAAGCGCGGGGTGATGATCGTGCCCGAGGTGGACCTGCCCGGCCACATGCAGGCCGCTGTCGCCGCCTACCCGGAGCTGGGCAACAACCCTGCCCAGCAGATCGGGGTGCGCGAGGTGTGGGGCATCTCCGATCACGTGCTCGGCGTCTCGGACCAGGTGTTCGAGTTCCTGCGCGACGTGCTCACCCAGGTGGCCGACATCTTCCCGGCCCCCTTCTTCCACATCGGCGGGGACGAGTGCCCGACCGTGGAGTGGGAGCGATCCACCGAGGCCCGCACCCGCATGACCGAATGGGGCTACACGCGGGTCTCGGAGATCCAGGGGCGCTTCACCCAGTTCGCGTACGACGTGCTCACCGCGAAGGGCAAGCGCGTGATCGGCTGGGACGAGGTGCTGGAGACCCATCTGCCCGATGACATGGTGATCATGAACTGGCGCCACGGCAACGGGGTGAAGACCTCCACCGAACGCGGCTTCCAGACGGTCATCGCCAACAACGAGCATCTGTACTTCGACCACTACCAGGCCAGGAGCGAGGCAGAGCCCCTGGCGATCGGCGGGCACACCACCGTCAAGGACGTCTACACCGCCGCCTTCTCCCCCAAGAAGCTCAGTGCGGACGAGGAGAAGCTCGTGATCGGCCTGCAGGGCCAGCTGTGGACGGAGTACATCCCCACCCTGGAGCACCTGCAGTACATGGCCTTCCCCCGGATGTGCGCCGTCGCCGAGCGTGCCTGGGGCTCCCCCGAGCAGAGCTGGGAGGAGTTCGAGGAGCGGCTGCGAGGCCACCTTCCCCGACTGGACGCCTTCGGCATCCGGTACCGCCCCCTGGACTGACATGCCGCCCGAGCGTGAGGTCCATCCCTACGGGCGGTCTGCCGACGAGGTCCGCCGTCGTTCGCTGAGGACGCGGCGGACCCGTCGGCTGCGCATCACCCAGCTGATCGTCTTCTCGCTGCTGCTGGTGACGCTGGTGGCCATCGGTGCCTACGCCCTGCGCGAGCTGCGGGAGCCGCCGGCGGAGCCCGGGATGATCGCCCCGAAGACCCTGCGGTACGCGGGCGCGGAGCTGGTGTGCCCGGGCGCCGATGCAGTCCCCCTCTCCCCGACCGAGGTGCAGGTGACGGTGCTCAACGGCACCGGGCGCAGCGGCTTCGCGGGATCGATCACCGCGGATCTGGCTGAACGGGGGTACGCGACCGGGGATCCCGGCAACACCAGTCAGGCCAGCGGGCCGGCCGTCATCGTCCACGGGCCCGAGGGATACCTGGCCGCCCAGTCGCTGCTGGCGCAGGTGCCCGGGGCGCAGCTGCGCATGGACCAGCGGGAGGGAACCGGAGTGGACCTGCTGCTGGGCGACGGCTTCCCGGGGCTCGCGGCCCCGGAGGCGGCGCAGCAGGCGCTCGAACAGCCGGTGCAGCCACCCGAGGGCTGCTGAGTCCGGCGGTGCGCTGACTCCCGTTCGATCCGCCGACGGCTGGGGCCTGCATCCCGATCAGTCCTCCCAGAGGCGGCGGTCCTGCTCCATGCGGACCCCGATCCACATCGCCACCAGCCCGGCGAACAGCAGCAGCAGGACGACCGTCCCGAACACGATGGACGTGTCGCGGGAACCGGGCAGCAGCCCCGCCAGCAGGCTGTTGATGCCGCTGGGGTCGGTGCGGGGCTGCCCGCTCGCGGCGACGGCCGGATCCACGTCGATGGTCAGGGATGCCTGGGTGGGGATCCCGGTGCTGTCCCACACGATGTAGATGATCGGGGAGGTGCGCCCCACGAACCCGTCCTGCGGGGTGAAGGTGATGGAGCCGTTCCGCGCCACGGTGAACTCCCCTTCCGAGGGGATCACCAGACGCTCCCCGGTGGCGTCCCACAGCTCCCCCAGGTTCGTGGCGGACATGGAGCGGATCTGCACGGACTCCGGCCGCAGGGGCTGGGAGCCGCTGCCTGCGGTGTCGTTGGCCAGCACGTCCACCGTGATCGGCACGCCGGGCGCGGTGCGCTCCTCGTCATCGCGCGCCGTGGCGATCACCGGTGCGACCACCGCGGTCAGGGCCGCCTCCACCGGGTTGTCGGCGTACACGCCCTGCCCGACGATGCCGACCGGGGTGGACTCCCCCCGGAATGCGGCATCCGGCGTCATGGTGATCGTGCGCGCGTCCTCCTCGATCCTCCAGGTGCCCTCCCCCGGCTGGCGCAGCGTCAGCCCGTCGTTGGAGACGATCGCCTCGGCCGAGAGCGGCTCGGGATCGAAGCGGATCGAATCGGCGCGCACGTCCCTGACCCCCACCGTGAGGTCGAAGACCAGCGGCTCACCCGGCGGGGCCGACTGGGTGCGGTCCACCAGGATCGGATAGGCGGTGCTGAGCAGGGCGGGCGCGGCCTGCGCGCCCTCGCCATCGCCGCCCCGGATGCCCATCGGTGCCGCCTGGTCCACCAGCTCGCTCTCCGGGGAGAAGCGCACGGTGGCAGCATCGCGGTCCAGGGTCCAGGTGCCCTGCCCGGGCACCACCACCTCGGTCTCCGAGACAGCCTCGGCGTCATCACCGGGGGGCGGGTCCAGGACCAGGGTGGCGGGATCCACGAACTGCTGGGCCTCGCCCACCGAGTAGACGATGTCCTGGCCGAAGGGCGCCGAATGGTAGAGATCGGAGATCACGGGCACCGTGATCTCGACGCGACCGGTGGCCACCGGCCCGCCCTCCTCGTCGACCACCAGGTAGCGCACCGGATCGGGCTGCCGCCCCAGGCGCACCCCCAGGGGCTCGTAGGTGAGGGTCTCCCCGGACTCGGAGGTCAGCCATCGCCCCTGCTCCGGGATCATCAGACGGCTGCCGTCCCTCGTGGTGGCTGATCCGGGCGGGAGGCCGTCGAGCTGGAGCCGCGTGGCACCGCCCTCGGGGACCTCGTGGCCCAGGGCGACCTCGACCGGCTGCCCCGCCGAGCCGCGCCCCTCGTCGTCGACGGACTCCAGCAGGGCCGGCGTGAGCTGCGCGGGCTCGGAGCGGTGCCCGTGGATGCTCTCGATGGTCAGCGTCACGGGCTGCTCGGCGCCCGTCACACCGGAGTCCGGCGTGAACACCAGGTCACCGCCCACGAGCCCCCACGTGCCCTCGCCGGCCACGGTCAACGTGCGCGCGTCCTCCCCCAGGGACATCCGGGACGTCTGGGCTGCGGGGAGGTCGGTGGGGATGCCGAGCCGGGCCGTCCCGAGATCCAACTCGTCCTGCTGCTGATCCTCCAGCAGCGCGATCAGGGGCATGGCCGTGGCGGCGCCGGGCGCGATGCTGACGGTGCTGGTCTCCAGCGGCAGCTCGAAGGGCCCGCTCTCCCCGATGGCCGAGGCCGGAGCCGCGGGGCCGACCAGCAGCACGGCGCTCATCAGCAGCGTCGCGGCCCGCAGGGACAGGGCGCGACGGCCACCGGACGGCCTGGGCTCGAGCACCCGGCCAGCGTAGCAAGCAGCGCCTCGGGCCCTCCTGCTGCAGCGCACGCCATACAGTGGTCACATGGACGAGCACCGCTCCCCCGCACCTGAGCACTCCCTCGATCTCACCGACCTGCCCCCTCTCGGCGAGCTGCTGCCCTTCCTTGCCGAGCACCTGGCCGCCTGGATGCACTCCCAGCGCTGGTACGCCCACAAGGGGACCGGGGTGCCGACGGTCCGGCTGCTGGGGTGGGCACCCCTGCACGTGGCCGGTGACCATGTGGTGGTGGCCACCGTGATCGGCGCCGGGACCGAGACCGGCAGCGAGGCCCTGTACCAGGTGCCCGTCGTGCTGCGTCGTCCCGGCCAGGGGGCCACCGGCGAGGAAGGGGCGCAGATCGGTGTGCTGGCCGTGCCGGGCGGGCCGCTGCGAGCGGATGACGCCACCCGTGATCCCGACGGTCGCGCCGCCATGCTGCGCATGCTGGCGGCCGGCGCTGACGCAGCGGGACCGGATCTGCGGCTGAGCTCGCGCACCGTGGCCGGTGGCCCGTCGCAGGCCGATGGGGCGGCTGCGCCCGCGCAGGACGACGGAGCGCGCGGCTTGCCCGTCGGACCGGGTGCCTCCTCCCGCCTGCTGTCCGGGGAGCAGTCCAACACCTCGATGATCTTCGAGGCCGAGGGGGCGCGACCGGTGATCGTGAAGCTGTTCCGGGTGCTGCAGGACGGCGAGAACCCTGATGTGGTGCTGCAGGGGGCGCTCACCGATGCCGGCTCCACGCGGGTGCCGCCGGTGGTCGGCGAGACGCACCTGGCCCTGGGCGAGCTGCGGGCGCACGCACTGTTCGCACAGGAGTTCCTGCCGGGCGTGGAGGACGCCTGGCGCACGGCCCTGCGGCAGGCCGTGGCCGGGGAGGACTTCTCCGCTGCGGCCCGCAGGCTGGGCACCGCTCTCGCGGAGGTGCACCGGGACCTGGCCGCCGCGCTCGGCACCGTCCGTACCGATCGGGACGTCGCCGCCGCGATGGTGCAGCAGATGCGGGAGCGGCTGGACGAGGTGGCTTTGCAGGTGGCGGAGGTCGATGAGCACCGTGCTGCTCTCGAGTCCCTCCAGCGAGCGGCGCTGGATGCCTCCTGGCCTGCGATGCAGCGCATCCACGGCGATCTGCACCTGGGCCAGGTGCTGGCCGCGCCGGGACGGGGCTGGGTGCTGTTGGACTTCGAGGGCGAGCCGCTGCGGCCGTTGGCCCAGCGCTCCCGCCCGGACTCCCCGCTGCGGGACGTGGCAGGGATGCTGCGCAGCCTGGACTACGCGGCCGGTGCCGTGGCGCTCGAGCACGACAGGGACGTCACCGACTGGTCGAGCAGGGCCCGGGAGGCGTTCCTGGCCGGGTACACGCAGGGGGCGGGGATCCGCGCGGAGGACGCGTCGCTGCGGGTGCTGCTGGCGGCGTTCGAGGCCGACAAGGCGGTGTACGAGGCGCTGTACGAGGCGCGCAACCGCCCGGACTGGCTGCCGATCCCGCTGGGCGCCCTGGAGCGGATCAGTGCAGCGGCTGCGGCGGCGGGGTCAGCGGGCTGATCGGCGAGGCGGGGCTGGTGGTCCACAGCGGCCGCAGGGAGCCCGGCAGGAAGGGCATGCTGATCGCCCGCACGGCCACTCGCACCCCGATCACCACCTCCAGGCGCACCCCGTCGGGGTCCCGCCACACGACGGTGCGCACGCCGCTGTCCTCGCGGTCGTCCTGACGCGTCAGGCGCAGAGGTGCCACGGCGGAGTCCACGGCGTCCAGGAGGCGCTGCGATCCGCACTCGCTCAGGTCCGGGGAGCGACCTGCGATCAGCAGGGCGCTGACGTGGCACATCGTCTCCAGGCCGTTCCATGCCTCCCCCGAGGGGCGGTCGCGCTGGGGGCGATGGTCCTCGAACGTGCCGAGGCCGGGCTGCTCGTGCAGCAGGGCCTGGGTGGCCGCGGTGAGCAGCTCATGGATGTGGAGATGGGTCTCGTCCTGGGAGGCGATGGCATCGGGCGTCTTCGCCGGCAGAGCTGACATCCGTGTGCCCCTCCCCACGTGTGTCCCGGTCCGTCGATGCTTCCCCGTCCGGCCCGTCGGGCGCGCGCGAAACGGTTGGCGTCCAGGGTAGGCCCGCGGCCGCGATCTGCCGATGGGGAGAACTCCCCATCGGCGACCGCGGACCGCTCACGCGGGGACCGGCACGAACTCGATCGGGGCGACGGAGGAGTAGCGGTCCTGCCGGATCGAGACCACGCCGACCCCCCCGATGAACGGGGCCAGGGCCTGCGGGTTCTTGCCGGGATTGGCGAGCACCACCTGGAATCCGAAGTGACGGAAGGACTCCATCGCGGCGGTGATGAACTTCCCGGCGCCCTTGGAGAAGGCCTCGTCGATGATGATCGGGGCGTAGCGGGGCACGTCCTGCCCGGTACCGGCCAACTGGTAGCGCAGCGCTGCTGCGAGGCAGAAGGTGGCCAGGCGCTCGTTCTGGCCGCCGGAGAGCGGGCCGCCGGACTCGTGGGCGTGGACCACGGTGCCGGCGGCGTCGACCTCCTCGGCGTGGAAGTGGACGTGGCGGCGAACGTCGAGGATCGCGCGGGAGACCTGGTCGTCCTTGGTGCGGGCCGCGGAGATCAGGTCCATCAGGTGGCGCAGGGACAGGAACCGCTGCTCGGCCAGCTCCCGGTCGCGGCTGATGTCGTTCTGGGTGGTGTCCACGACCGCGTCCTCGAGAGCGCGCTTGAACTCGTCCAGCGCCGCCAGGTGCACGGGCCGCATGGACAGCTGCAGGTAGCGCCCCGCGTGGAACTCCACCTGGGCCAGCAGCGCGTTGATGCGCTGCAGCCGCTTGCGAATCTCGGCCGGCTCGCGGGCGATGGCGGTGGCCAGTGCCTGGACGTCGCCGAGGGTGTTGCCGGTGAAGAACTCGAAGAAGCGGTCCTCCACCTCGGGCAGCTTCTCCTCCTCGATGCGCTGCAGGATGGCCAGGAAGTCGTCGGCCGCCTCGAGGCTGGTGTCGGTGTCCCCGGCCTGGGCGGGCCAGCGGCGGGCGAACTCCCGCATGGCCGTGCGCATGTCCTCCTCGGCGCGGGAGGTGCGGCGGGTGAGGTCCATCAGCTCCGCGTCCAGGGTGGCCGAGGCGTCCTTGGTGACCTGGTCGATGGTGGCCAGCACCAGGGTGGGGGCGATCGCGGTGAAGCGCTCGGCGAGCTCCGCCTCCACCTCGGGGGTGAGGGTGCGCTCGGCGAGGCGGGAGCGGGCCTGGGTGAGGCGCTCGGCGGCGCGCTCGGCCTGCTCGCCGAGCTTGCCCGCGGTGCGCACCACGTCGAGCAGCTCCTCGTCGGCATCGGCGATGGCCTGCTCCACGTCGTCGATCTGCCGCGCCAGCTCGGTCAGCGCCGCGGAGCCGTCCTCGGCGGCGCGCACCATGTCGCGCAGGTTGGCGATGCGCCGGGCCACCGAGGCGGCATCGATGTCGTCCCAGGTGACGCCGCTGATGGCCTGGAGTGCGTAGAGGTGCTCGCGGCGGCGACGGCGCGCGGTCTCCACATCGGCGCGGCGGGCCTGGGCCTCGAACAGGGCCTGCTCGGCGCGGGTGCGCTCGGCCTCGAACACGGCGCGCTTGGCACGGTTGTCGAAGCCCAGCACCCATTGGGAGCGGTCGTTGATCTGCCGGTCGGCGTTCTTCTCGTGGCGGGTGGCGGAGTGCTTGATCTGCCCGGAGCGCAGCACCGCGCGAGAGAGGCGGGTGAACTCCTCGAGGGTCTCCGCGCAGGTGTAGTCCATGCGCGAGGCGATCTCGTGGCTGAGCCACACGTGGAACTCCCCGTCCTTGACGTCGAGCTTGGCGGCCAGGGAGCGCTCGTCGATGTTCTTGGCGGGCCGGCGCAGGTCGGTGTTGACGCGGTTGTAGGAGATGCGGCGGCGCAGCTTGGTGCGGTCGATGACCGCGGCCACGTCCCGGTATGCGCGCTCGGGCACCAGGATGGAGCGGGCAAGGCCCCTCAGGGCCTGTTCGGCGGCGGCGGTCCACTCCTCCTCACCGGCGCGCACCTGCAGCAGTTCGGCCGCGAAGGGCAGCTCGGTGGGGGCGATTCCCACCTCGGCGGCGATGTGGTCGCGCAGCGCCACGTCCTCGGAGTACAGGTTGGAGGCGCGAGCGGTGAGGGACTTCAGCTCCTGGCGGGTGTTCTCGAGGGTCGTCGCGAGGTCGCGCACCGCGGCCTCGGCGTCCCAGCGGGCGGCATCGGAGTCCTTCTCCTCGGCCTCGAGCTGCTCGCGGCGGGCGGTGACCTCCCGCTGGAGGGAGAGGAACACGTCCTCGCTGACGGGGGTGCCCAGCTCCACGGTGGCCAGCTGGGCGGCGAACTCGGTGCCGCGCTCGCGGCGCCGTTCCCGCTCCACCTCCAGACCGGCGATCTGCTGCTTCCAGTCGTCGATCTCGCCGCCTCCGGCCCGCTTGCGCTGCTCCTTGAGCTGGGCGAGGTCGGCGCGGGCCTCGGCGACGTCCTGGGTGAGGCGGCGCTGCTGGGCGCCGAGCCGGTCGCGCTCGAGCTGGAGGCGCTGCTCCTCATCCCCCAGCAGGCGCACCAGGTGCTGGGCGGCGTACACGTCGATGTCGGAGCGGCGGTCCACCAGTTCGCCGCCGCGGGTGCGCATGGCGGTCCATGCCTCGTGGTTCTCCCGCAGCCCCCGCAGCAGGTCGCGCTGCTCACGGGCGGTCACCAGCGCCTCGTACACCTCGGAGAGGTTGTGGAAGTTCGCCAGCGCCTGATCGGCCAGCTCGAAGGTGCGGGGGGCATCCAACATGTAGTCGCGCAGCAGGGCGTTGACGTCACCGAGCTCCTTGGCGGACTGGATCTTGTGCAGCAGCCCCAGGGCCTTCTCGTCGGGGATGCCCAGCAGCTGGCAGAACGCGGCGCGGTACTCGCGGAACTGGCGGAAGGTCTCGGTGCCCGGGTGGGCTGCCTCCAGGGACTTGCCCTCGATCTGGGTGGAGACGAACTGGCGCAGGTCGCTCACGTCCAGGGGCGTGCGGGCGATGACGTACAGGCTCTTGACGTCCGAGTCGGAGGTGTGCCCGGCGTGCAGCAGCAGCAGGCGGGACAGCTGCACGGTGCCGCCCTGGCCGTCGGAGTAGCGCAGCGTGATCACGGACAGGGTGGTCTTCTCGCGCAGCACCTCCTGGCTGAACTCACCGGTGGCCTGGTCGTAGTGCATGGCCCATGCGCCGCGCACGTAGCTGGCCACCGTGCGGCGGTACTTGGAGCGGGCCGGGCCCGCATCGGAGGCGGCGGCGTTGAACTGCAGGGTGCGCGGCGGCGTGAGCAGGGCGCTGATGGCGTCCAGGAGCGTGGACTTGCCGGTGCCGGGGCCACCGGTGAGGAAGAAGCCCTTGGGGGAGATCGCCAGGTCGTGGGTGCCGTGGAAGGTGCCCCAGTTGGAGACCTGGACGTGGGTGAGGCGCCACTGGCCGGGGTGCGGGTGCTCGGGGTCGCGCACGATGGCGTCGGCAGGGGCGTCCTGGCCTGCGCTCACGCCGGGCAGGTCGAGGGTCTCAGCGGTGGATTCCACCCCGGTAGGCTACCGGGCCGGCGGTTGTGAGGTCGGCCCGCGATCATCAAGACCAGTGGACGAACCCTCAGGCAAACCGGGAAGAACAGACTCCTATCCCCAATCCGCGGTTGTTGGTCGCGCTGCCCTGATGAGTCGCTTACGGTCGTGGCCATGAGCAAGCCCCCACAGATGAGCGCTCGCGCGCGCCTGCATCGCCATCGGAAGTCCCTCGCCTTCGGAACGCTCCTGATCGGGTTCGTCCTTCTGATCGGCGTGGCAGGGTGGTTCCTGATGCGTGCGGGCGGAGAGACCGACGCGGCAACCCAACTGGCAGGAGCACTGTTCCTGATGGTGTTCGCCGGCGGATCCCTGGGCGTCGTCGGGTTCGTGCTCCTCACAGTGGGGCTGCTGGGCGAGCGCAAGGCGAACAAGGTGAACCGCGTCGACTGGGCTCTCGCCGAAAGACTGGCGAACCACTGCGAAGCACTTCTGCAGGAACCTCCGCACATCGCCTACGTCGCGGAGAACGTCCAGGAGTTCACCCCGCACCGCCTGATCGAAGTCGAGAGACACTTCGACGAGCGCACCGCGGGTGACGCGAGGGGGGCGGCCATGCACCAGTTCTCCATGTTCGGATCGGCGGTGTCCGTGAGCCAGGCTGCGGGGAAGAAATCTGCGCTGACCGTCGGCGGATTCTCCGGAGCAGTCCGCGGACTATCGGATCTGCATCTCACGCTCGCTGCGACAACACGCCGTGACCTCATGGGGGATGCCCTGTTCGCGCTCTTCGAGACACGGGGCAGCGGAGGTCAACCGGATACGCTCCGCGTCACCGCGCTCTCGAACGGCGCGGTTCGCGATTGGATGCAGACTCTGGTCCATCAAACAGCGAACACATTCGGCATGGACACACACACCGGTGTGACCATCTCAGCCTATGCGGATCGGATCGCTGCACACTTCGCTCCGTCGGACGTCTCATATCTTTCCGACCGCTTGCATCTGATCGCCTCCCAGACCGCACGAGGAGATCAAACGACACCGCTCGTGATCCGTGGTATCCCTTCGGGCCGCGGTGCGATCGTCGCGACGAGCGCGCAGATCGATGGCCCGGATCAGGAAAGTCTTCGCGTGTTCCCGACGCGCTTCCCGGCGCTATGGGGCAACCGAGTGGGGACAGCCATCGCCGGAGACGGTCCCCGGGCCGAACTGTCCGCTTGAAACCTGAGCGCGACACACTCCGCAGCCTTTTGCCAGCAGCCCTTCGACTGGTCACATCTCCGGGCGGCCCTGACGCCAGTACCCCATGAAGGAGACCTGCCGCCGGTCGATGCCCAGTTCGGAGACCAGGTGGCGCCGCAGGCCCTTGATCACGCCGGCCTCCCCTGCCAGCCAGGCGTAGAAGGAGCCCTGACCCACGGTGGTCTCCCACAGGATGGTGGCATCGATGTCCACGTCCTCCAGCTCGGGATTCGCGGGATCCCCTCCCCCGCCCTGCTCGCGGAAGGCCTGCGCGTTCTCACACATGAGCCGACGCACCGCGGCATCCAGCAGCTCCCCGTGCGGGGCATCGCCGCGGACCAGCCAGGTGACCTGCACCCCGGAGCGGGTGAGCACCTGCTGCTGGTCGGACTCATGGCCCACCTCGATCACGGCGTGCCCGCTCATGGAGGGCGGCAGAGCCTCCAGGATGGAGCAGATCGCGGGCGCGGCGGTCTCGTCGCCGGCCAGCAGCAGGGTGCGGGCCGTGCCGGGGCGGAACTCGATTCCTCCGTACTCCGCATCGACCAGGTGCCGGTTCGGTCCCAGCACGTCGATCCGGTCGCCGACGGCGGCCTGCTGCGCCCAGCGTGCGGCGACCCCACGCCCGGGCCGCTGCTCCGGTTCGAGGTGGAGCACCATGTCCACGTCGAGCTCGGGGTGCTCGGTGAGGTTGCCGGGGTGGCCGGCGCCGCGCTGCTCGCGCACGGTGTAGGTGCGCAGCCATCCGCGGTCCTCGGGGTCGATCTGCAGCCACGTCCGGTACCAGTCGGTGGCCTGTGCAGGGTCCAGCTGCCCGCCGGGGCGGATCGAGGCGAAATGATCGGCCGACGGCCGGGGGCCGGGCACGATCAGCTTGATCCGCAGGTCCAGGGGGTGGCCGCCGGTGCCGAAGTGGATCAGTTCGGGTGAGGCGAAGGTGATCCGCACCAGGTTCTCGCCGAGAGGGCGCACTGCGG
This sequence comes from Brachybacterium sp. p3-SID1565, assembly GCF_025143785.1. Lineage (NCBI taxonomy): Bacteria > Bacillati > Actinomycetota > Actinomycetes > Micrococcales > Dermabacteraceae > Brachybacterium > Brachybacterium sp. p3-SID1565. The sequence continues at coordinate 2,673 of NZ_JAMBDS010000021.1, read as the reverse complement.
CGACGGTGAGGTCGAAGGCCAGCTGGGGGCTGTGCTCCAGCGCGGGCACCGTCACGGGTGAGGGGGCGGCAGTCTCGATGGTGGTCATGGCGTCCTCCGGTTCGGGGTCGACGAGGGGGTCAGGGGCATCGGTGGGAGCGGCCTGGGGCGGGCGGTGCGCGTCGGCTCCGCTTTCCTGTCCGGGCCGGGACTCGCCCAGTTCAGGCCGGGGGTCGAGCCCCAGGGGCAGCACCATCGGGGTGCCGGTGACGGGGTCGGGCAGCACCCGGGAGTCCAGGGCGAACACCTCGTGCACCATCTGCTCGGTGATCACGCGATCCGGGGTGCCCTGGGAGTGGATCTCGCCGCGGCGCACGGCCACCAGGTGATCGGCGTAGCGGGCGGCGAGGTTGAGATCGTGCAGCACGATGCCCACGGTGGTGCCGCGCTGCCGGTTGAGATCGCGGACGACGTCCAGCACCTCCAGCTGATGGGTGACGTCCAGGAAGGTGGTGGGCTCGTCCAGCAGCAGCACCTCGGTCTGCTGGGCCAGCGCCATCGCGATCCACACCCGTTGGCGCTGGCCACCGGAGAGCTCCTCGACCAGCCGGTCCTGCAGCTCATCGGTGCGGGTGGCGGCGAGCGCCTCGGTCACGGCCTGCTCGTCCTCAGCGGTCCATTGCTGGAACAGGCCCTGGTGCGGGAACCGGCCACGGGCCACCAGGTCCCGCACGCTCACCCCGTCGGGCGCGATGGGGCTCTGAGGCAGCAGGCCCAGTCGACGGGCCAGCTCCTTGCCGCGCAGCGCACGGAGGTCCTCACCGTCCAGGAGCACGGTGCCGGATCGGGGTGGGAGCAGGCGCGAGAGTCCCCGGAGCAGGGTCGACTTCCCCGAGCCGTTGGCCCCCACGATGATCGTGATGCGTCCTTCGGGCAGTGTCAGGTCCAGGTCGCGCACCACGTCACGGCGTTCGTAGCCCAGGTGCAGGCTGCGCGCTTCGATCAGGGCCATGGCGGGAGTGTCACCTCTCGTCTCGGGAGCCGGGGGTGCGGGTGAGCATCCACAGCAGGAACGGGGCACCCAGTGCGCCGGTGATCACACCGGCCGGCAGTGCGGTGCTGGGAACGGCGTTCTGACCGACGACGTCGGCGAGCAGCACGATCGCGGCCCCCATCGCGGCGGCCAGGGGGAAGCTGGGGCGGCCCAGCAGCATCCGCGCGAGGGGGCCCGCGAGGAATGCGACGAAGGACAGCGGCCCGGTGACGGCGACGGTGAGGGCCGACAGGGTGACGCCCACCAGGATCAGGCCGATGCGGGTGCGGGGCACCGACAGGCCGAGGCCGGTGGCCATGTCGTCGCCCAGCTGCAGGATCCGCAGCCGTGTCACCAGCACCATCAGCACCGGGACCAGGACCGCGAGGGCGAGGGCGAGCACGCGGGCGCGCTCCCAGGTGGAGGTGCTGAGCGAGCCGATCATCCAGTGCATCACGTCGCCGGCGGAGCGGGTACTGATGCGGGTGAGCAGGTAGCTGATCAGGGAATTGAGCGCTGCACCCACGCCGATGCCGACCAGCACGAAGCGGTTGTCCACAGCGCCGGCGGCTCCGGCGCGACCAGCTCCGGCGACCAGCAGGATCAGCACGGCCGTCCCCAGGCCGCCCAGCAGGGCGCTCCAGAACAGGGCGGCGCCGGTGGCTCCGAACACGGTCATCGCCACCACCGTCCCGGCGGAGGCCCCCAGGGTCACGCCGATCACGTCGGGGCTGGCCAGGGGATTGCGCAGCAGGGTCTGGAAGATGGTGCCGGACAGCCCGAAGGCGATCCCCGCCAGCACCGCGACCACGGCGGCGGGCAGGCGTGAGTCCATCACGATGAAGGAGATGCCGGGGACCTGCTCGCCGCTCAGCACGGCGAGGGCCTGGCCGGCGGTTACCACGGGGGTGCCCAGCAGAACCCGGGCCGCCATCGCGACCAGCACCAGGAGGGTGATCGCGCACAGGGTCCCGGCAGCGCGCCGACGGTCCCGACCGGGGCCGCGCGTGGGCGTGGCACGGCGGGCGGACGGGGCCCGGACAGGACCGGCGGCAGAAGACGGGGCACGGACGGGGCCGGCGGCAGGTCGCGTCACAGCCCCACCTGCCTGCGGGTGCGGATCAGCGCGATGAACACGGGCACGCCGATCAGGGCGGTCATCACGCCCACCTGGACCTCCGCCGGTGGCGCGATCACCCGTCCCACCACATCGGCCACCAGGATCAGCACCGGTCCCATCAGCAGTGCGACCGGCATGATCCGCCGGTAGTCCCCGCCGACGACCAGACGGGCGGCATGCGGCACCACCAGGCCCAGGAACCCGACCGGGCCGGCGAGCGCGACCGCCGCCCCGCACAGCAGCACGATCGCCGCTCCCAGCACTACGCGGGAGCGCGCGACATGGACCCCCAGGCCGACGGCGGCATCGTCCCCGAGCGCGAGGGCGTTGAGGGTCCCGGTGGCCAGCAGCACGATCACCACGCCCAGCGCCATGAACACGCCGACCGTGGCGATGTCGCCGAGACCGCGGGCGCCCAGGGTGCCCACCTGCCAGAACCGGAGACGATCCAGGGACTCCTGGTCCAGCAGGACCAGGGCATTGACCAGGGATCCCAGACCGGCGGTGAGAGCGGCGCCCGCCAGGGCGAGCTTGACGGGGG
>NZ_JAMBDS010000020.1:0-47071 GCF_025143785.1 Brachybacterium sp. p3-SID1565 | reverse complement strand
CGGGCACGGGGGTGGCCGCTTCGATCCACCAGGTGCTGCCGTCCCAGCGCAGCTGCAGGTGCACGGTGGCGCGCTCGGTGGCAGGGATGCTACGGGTGGTGCCGTCCTGGCCGACGGTGGTGAGCTCAGCGGTGGAGGTCTCGAGGCTGAGCACAGCGGTACCCTCCGAGGCGGAGTGCTCGACCAGGCCGGCGCCGTGGATGCGAGGCTCGCCCCCGCTGACGGTGACGGGCGCATACGCGGCGCGCACCGCGTCGTCCTGCTCCTGGGCGGGACTGCCCTGCGCAGCCACCGGCGTCTCGCTCTCGCCGGTGACGTAGAGGTGCCGCGCAGCCGCGAGCTCAGCGGCCAGGGCGCCCGGATCCTCGATTACCGGCCCGTTCCTGCGCGCGGGCGCATCCGGCGACCCGGGGGGAACGTTGTCGTCCTGCGACACCGGTGCTTCCGGATCGGGTGCGGCCGCGGCCGGCCCCCGATGCGCGCTCGGCGGCGGGGCCCCCGCATCGGGCCGCTGCAGAGCCCAGCCGCCGATGCCCAGCACCAGGCCCGCCAGGACCACGGTGGCCGTGGTGAGCAGCAGCTCGCCCCGCGGCCGGATCCGCATGCCGCCCTGGCGCCGGCGCGCCTGGATCCGGCGGGGAGCCGGCAGCGGATCGGGGGCGGGCGCTGCGCCCCCGGCCCCCTCAGCGAGGTCCGGTGGGTCCTGCGGATCGCGGACCGGTTGCGCGGAAATCAGCTGCGGTCCTGGACCGTGCTGGTCGATGCGGCGACGCAGGGTGCGGTCCTGGTCATGGAGCACGGAATCCACCCACATCCGGTCATCCAGCCGGGCCATGGAGGTGGGCTCCTCCCTCAGCCCGCTCAGGTCCCGCACGGTCACGCTGCCGTCCGCACGCGCAGCCAGGCCATCCCCCGGGCTCGCCCCCAGCACCCACCCCCGATCGTGCAGGGCAGTGACCAGCGCGTCGAGGTCCTCACGGGCCCGGGCCAGGTACTGGCGCTCCTGCGTTCCGGGGGCCGTCTCCAGGGCCCTGCGACGGCCCTGCGCTGCCCGCGGACCATCCGTGCTCCCGGGCCCGACGGGATTGCCGGCTTCGCGCAGATAGCCGTCGTCCTCGATCTCCAGCACCGCCGGCGCCGCGCGCACCCCGGCCACCTCGAGCGAGGCCAGCAGCTGCAGTTCGGCACGCACCAGCTGCGCCCCCAATCCGGTGAGCGCCCGCACCCGCACCACCTCGGCACCCCCCGCTGCGAGGAGCAGGTCCTCACGGTCCGCGGTGGCCACCAGGATGGTTCCCTCCGTCATGTCCATGCCCGCAGTGAAGCGCACAACGGCGGGTCCCGGCGCCGGTCATCCACAACGCGCAGGTAGCACCGGGCGTACCCTTGGCCTGTGCTCGATGTGATCCGTCTCGGCTTCAGCGAACCTCTTCCCGGCGGGGACCGCCACGAGGAGTTCTCCCTTCCTCCGGGCCCCGTGGAGTACATGGCCGCCTGGGACCTCCAGCGGCGCATCCACGCCCAGGTGGTCGCCGGCGATCGTCCGAACACGCTCCTGCTGCTCGAGCACCAGCCGGTGTACACCGCGGGCAAGCTCACCGCCCTGCACGAGCGCCCCAGGGACGGGGCGCCGGTGGTGGACATCGACCGGGGAGGGAAGATCACCTGGCACGGACCCCAGCAGCTCGTCGGGTACCCGATCGTGGCTCTGCCCGCGCCGATCGACGTGGTGGGCTTCGTGCGCGCCCTTGAGCGTTCACTGATCGAGGTGTGCGCGAGCGTCGGCGTCCAGGGCACCACGGTGGACGGGCGCAGCGGTGTCTGGATGCGGGACGGGGCCGGGGAGCGCAAGCTCGCCGCCATCGGCCTGCGCGTCTCGAAACGCGCCACGATGCACGGCTTCGCGCTGAACTGCGACAACGATCTCACCTGGTCGCGCAACGTGATCCCCTGCGGGATCGACGACGCGGGCGTGAGCACGCTCAGCCGGGAGGCGGGGCGGCGAATCCCCGTGGCCGCGGTGATCGACGCCGCCGAGGAGGCCATGCGCGCACTGGTGGCGCACCGCACCCTCGGCACCCCCGTCGCGGCCACTCGGACGCCGCCCCACCTCGATAGACTGCCAGGACTGTCGAGCAAGGAGGCATGCGCGTGACACTCGCTCCCGAAGGCCGTCGTCTTCTCCGTGTCGAAGCCCGCAACGCCGAGGTCCCGATCGAGCGCAAGCCGGGCTGGATCAAGACCCGCGCCGTGATGGGCCCGGAGTACAGCGCGATGAAGAAGCGCGTGCACGGCAAGGGCCTGCACACCGTGTGCGAGGAGGCAGGCTGTCCCAACATCTTCGAGTGCTGGGAGGACAGGGAGGCCACGTTCCTGATCGGCGGGGACACCTGCACGCGCCGCTGCGACTTCTGCGACATCGCCACCGGCAAGCCCAACCCCGTGGACCCGATGGAGCCGATGAAGGTGGCCCAGTCCGTCAAGGAGATGGGCCTGCGCTACTCCACCATCACCGGCGTGGCGCGCGATGACCTGCCCGACGGCGCCGCCGGGCTGTTCGCCGAGACCTGCCGCCAGATCCACGCGGTGAACCCCGGCACCGGGGTGGAGCTGCTGATCGATGACATCAAGGGCGATCCCGGCGCCCTGCAGCAGGTGTTCGACTCCCGGCCGGAGGTGTTCGCCCACAACCTGGAGACCGTGCCGCGGATCTTCAAGCGGATCCGCCCCGCATTCCGCTACGAGCGCTCCCTGGACGTGATCACCCAGGCCAAGGACGCCGGCATGATCACCAAGTCCAACCTGATCCTGGGCATGGGCGAGACCAGTGAGGAGATCCTCGACGCCCTGCACGCCCTGCACGAATCCGGCTGCGACATCATCACCATCACCCAGTACCTGCGGCCCTCCAAGCTTCACCACCCGATCGACCGCTGGGTCAAGCCCGAGGAGTTCCTCGAGCTTTCCGAGGCCGCCTACGAGATGGGCTTCCTGGGCGTGATGGCCGGCCCCATGGTGCGCTCCTCGTACCGCGCCGGCCGGCTGTGGGCCCAGGCCATGAAGAAGCTGGGCCGGCCCATCCCCGAGCAGCTCCAGCACCTCGACCAGCAGACCCCCGCCCATCAGGAGGCCGCGAGCGTCGTGGCCCGCAGCCAGGCAGCCGCGAGCTGACCACACGCACCCGGAAGGACCCCCAGACCCCCATGGCCCGCAAGAGCGAGACCACCTCGACCCGCGCGAAGGACGCCCCCGCGCGCGACAAGCGAAACCCCGACGGCACCAAGAAGCCCGGCCGGATCAAGCAGATGGTCGAGGTGTACAAGTACACCCAGGAGATCGACCGCACCACCGCCCCGCTGATGCTGGGCGCCCTGGCGATCGCGATCCTCCTGGGCGTGCTGATCAGCTGGCTGGTGTTCAACAGCCCGTGGTACGGCATCTTCATCGGCGTCGGCTTCGGTGTGCTGGCCGCGATGCTGATCCTGGCGCGCAAGGCGGAGCGCGCCGCCTTCGCCCGCATCAAGGGCCAGCCCGGTGCGGCGCTGGCGGCGATGCAGTCGATCCGACGCGGCTGGAACGTGTACGAGGAGCCCGTTCAGGTTGATCCGCGCAGCCAGAAGATGGTGTTCCGGGCGGCCGGTCGTGCCGGCATCGCCCTGGTGGCAGAGGACGAGACCGGCCCGTCGATGAAGCTGCTGGAGAAGGAGCGCCGCAGCATCCGCCGGGTGCTTCAGCACGAGGGCGTGCCGATCCACCAGATCATCGTGGGCGACGGCGAGGGCCAGGTGCCCCTGCACAAGCTCCCCACCCACATGACCCGCATGAAGCGCGTGCTCACCAAGGAGGAGTCCTCGCAGGTGAACAAGCGCCTGGCGGCGCTGCACCGCTCCATCCGCCAGTCCGTGCCCAAGGGTGTGGACCCGATGCGGGCCCGCCCCAACCGCAAGGCCATGCGCGGGCGCTGATCCTCTCTGCCACGGCCCCGTCGGCGCGTATCGCACGCGCTCGGCGGGGCCGTCGTCGTACCAGCGGCCGATGGGGGCGTCGTCGTGCCAGCGGTCGATGGGGCCTTGGTCGTGCCAGCGATCGAGGGGACTGTCGTCGTACCAGCAGCCCATGGCGCCCTCGTGCTGTCGGGGACGCCGGCCCACTGGCCCTGATGCCCCTCGACCTGGGCGGCGTTATGCGCTCGTTATCTTCGTGACCCAACCGTTATCGGCGGTCCGAGCGCTCCGGAGACGCCCCGTGGGGGCCGGCCGCTGGAGGCTCGTCGTCTCAGGCGCGCACCACTGCGGTGCCGGCCAGCACGTCGTGGAGCGGCTGCCGGTCGCGGTTCCACACCACCGCGGTGACGACGGTGAGCATCGCCAGGGTGCGGGCCAGCGCCCGCACCACCATCGGCCAGCGACGCGCCACCGGCAGCACCCTCAGTCCCAGCGCGAACTGCGCCGGGGTGGCCCCGAAAACGCTCAGGAACAGCACGTTCATCCCGGCGAACAGCAGCAGTGTGGCCAGCGGGTCGTACTGGAAGAAGACCATCGAGGTGACCACGCACAGGCCCCAGTCGATCAGCAGGGAGACGAACCGACGCCCCGTGCCGGCCACCGAGCCAGGGCCGGTCGCAGGCAGCCCCAGGGATGAGCCGGGCACATAGTCGGGATCCTGGGGGGTGCCCTCGATCCAGGCGCCGAGGTCGTTGCGGTCGATCACGGGATCACCCTATCGGGGGGCCCTGAACGCGCCCGTCGCGCTGCTGCCGGCCGTCGGGTGTCTGTTCCCGGGGGTTCCGCCGTCACCGCCCCTAGACTTGACGCACCCGGGCGAGGACCCGGGAGCGGCCCGTGCCACAGCGGGGCGCGGCGACCGCCCCACGGGGTTCGAGACACCAGAGGACGCACCGCACGGTGCAGATGGAGGAGATGTGTTCAGCAATCCCAGCGAGGTCGTGAAGTACATCGAGGAGGAGGACGTCGAGTTCCTCGACATCCGCTTCTGCGACCTTCCCGGCGTCATGCAGCACTTCAACATCCCGGCCAGCACCTTCACGGAGGAGGCGATCGCGCAGGGGCAGCTCTTCGACGGCTCCTCGATCCGGGGCTTCCAGGCGATCCACGAGTCCGACATGAAGCTCATCCCGGACCTGGAGACGGCCTACCTGGACCCGTACCGGGAGCGCAAGACGCTCATCATGAACTTCTCGATCGTGGATCCGTTCACGGACGAGCCCTACTCCCGCGACCCCCGCACCGTCGCGGCGAAGGCCGAGGAGTACCTGAAGTCCACCGGCATCGCTGACACCGCCTTCTTCGCCGCCGAGGCCGAGTTCTACATCTTCGACGACGTCCGATTCAAGACCGGCGTCAACTCCGGCTTCTACTCGATCGACTCCGACGAGGCGGTGTGGAACACCGATCGCGACGAGTCCGAGTACGGCGGCAACCAGGGCTACAAGACCCGTCTCAAGGGCGGCTACTTCCCGGTCCCGCCGAACGACCAGATGGCCGATCTGCGCGATGAGATCTGCACCGTGCTCGACGAGGTGGGTCTCTCGGTGGAGCGCGCGCACCACGAGGTGGGCACCGCCGGCCAGCAGGAGATCAACTACCGGTTCAACACGCTCCTGCAGGCCGCCGACGACGTCATGAAGTTCAAGTACATCGTGAAGAACACGGTGTGGGAGGCGGGGAAGACCGCCACCTTCATGCCCAAGCCCCTGTTCGGCGACAACGGTTCGGGCATGCACACCCACCAGTCCCTGTGGAAGGACGGCGAGCCGCTGTTCTACGACGAGCGCGGCTACGGCGGGCTCTCGGACATCGCCCGCTGGTACATCGGCGGCATCATCGAGCACGCACCCTCGCTGGTGGCGTTCACCAACCCCACCGTGAACTCGTTCAAGCGCCTGGTGCCCGGCTTCGAGGCTCCGGTGAACATGGTGTACTCGGCCCGCAATCGTTCGGCGGCGATCCGGATCCCCGTCACCGGCACCTCCCCCAAGGCCAAGCGCATCGAGTTCCGTGCTCCGGACCCCTCGGCCAACCCGTACCTCTCCTTCGCGGCGCAGCTGATGGCCGGGATCGACGGCATCCGCAACCGCATCGAGCCGCCGGAGCCGATCGACAAGGACCTGTACGAGCTGCCGCCGGAGGAGCACAAGCTCATCAAGCAGCTGCCGGAGTCCCTGGGTGCTGCGCTGGACGCCCTGGAGGCGGATCACGACTACCTCACCGAGGGCGATGTGTTCCCGGAGGACCTGATCGAGACCTGGATCGAGCTCAAGCGCACCACCGAGATCGATCCGTTCCGCTTCCGTCCCCACCCGCACGAGTTCGAGCTGTACTACGACATCTGAGTGATACTAGGCTAGTTTCTGCCTCTGACCTGGACTTTCATGGGTTATGAATCCTTGTCGGTTGCACGCGTGCAGTAGGCTCAAGTCATACGGAGTACGACCGAACTAGCGCACGGTTGTCGCATGACTTGGAGGGTCAGAGAGTAGCGGCAGCTCGACGTCGCGGACGTCGCTCCTTCGGGGCGGTACGGAAGCTTCCCAGCGGCAGGTACCAGGCGAGCTACCTGGACCCGTCAGGGACGCGCCGTACCGCCCCGGAGACGTTCACGGCGAAGATGGATGCCGACGCGTGGCTGGCGATGCAGCGAGCCGCATCGAGAGCGGGTCGTGGCGGGGCAGGGACGACCGCACAACGGTTGGAGAATTCGCAGACGAATGGGCCCAGGCGCTCCAGGTGCGGGACCGCACTCGTTACCACTACAAGGTGAATCTTGAATCGGCCCAGGTTTGATGCCGCTGCTGTTTGAGTCCGAGAGGATGGACAGCATGCCGAAGAAGATCGATCCCCAGCTGCGCGCGAGGTGCGTGCGGCTCGTCAGGGAGCACCTCCAGGAGTACCCCACCTTGACCGCCGCCGTCACCGCAGTGGCACGGCGGGAGGGCGTTTCGCGCGAGTCCGTGCGGCGCTGGCTGGCGCAGGCCGAGGTCGACGACGGGACCCGCCCCGGCATCACGAGCGAGGAGTCTGCCGAGGTCAAACGTCTGAAGGCCGAGAATAAGCGGTTGCGGGAGGACAATGAGATCCTGCGCCGCGCCTCGATTTTCTTCGCGTCAATGTCAAAGTGATCGTGCCCGATCGGGGTTCGCTCGTTTCTTCGCTGCCCCGGGTTACGAACGGCACTCGGTGGCTTCTCTCCGATGTGCGGCCTCGGTCGGGCGCCCTGTCGGCAGCGGGTGCGTGGCTTGATAGGAGCCTGCCTGCGAGTTTCGCGCTGAATTGAGGCGTGCCCGCCTCGCTGCCGACAGGGCGCCCGAATAGCCCGTCGACGTAGGAGGTCCCTGGATGGTCATGATCGGCACCGACTCGCACAAGCGCACCCACACGGTCGTGGCGCTCGACGAAGTCGGCAGAAGACTCGGCACCAAGACGGTCCGGACCAACGCCGAGGGCCACCTCGCGCTGGTCGAGTGGGCCACACAGTTCGCCGACCACGACGAGCACGGCGTCAGGTTCGCCTTGGAGGACTGCCGCCACCTCACCCGCCGGCTGGAATCCGACCTCTTGGCTGCGGGTCAACGCGTGCTGCGGGCGCCGACTCGGCTCATGGCCGGTGCTCGCCGCAGCAGCCGCGAACCTGGTAAGTCCGACCCGATCGACGCCGAGGCCGTAGCCCTGGCTGCGCTACGTCACCCCGACCTTCCCGTCGCTGAGCTGGACGGACCTGCGCGTGAGGTCAAGCTTCTGTCTGATCACCGTCATGACCTGGTGGTTCAGCGGTCCCGCATCGCTCAACAGGTTCGCTGGCACCTCCACGAGCTGGACCCGGACCTGATGATCCCCAGCCGCGGCCTGCGACGCCAGAAGGTCGTACGCGAGCTGCTGGCGGAACTGGAACGCTTCGACGACGTCGTGGCCAGGCTTGCCCGGCGACACCTGCTGCGCTGCCAGGAGCTGACTACACAGATCAACGACCTCGAGCGAGAGTTGCGGGACCTGGTTCGTCGGCTCGCTCCCTCGCTGCTTGAGATCCCCGGCTGCGGCGTGCTGTCCGCAGCCGTGATCGTCGGCGAGACAGCCGGAGTGCACCGCTTCCGCGACAAGGACGCCTACGCCCGCTTCACAGGCACAGCGCCGGTGCCGGGCTGGTCGGGATCCAGCGCGGGCAAGGTTCGGCTCAACCGAGGCGGCAATCGGTCCGTCAACTGCGCCCTGCACATGATCGCCGTGACCCAGACCCGCGGCGTCGGGCCGGGCCGGCCCTACCTCGACAAGCAGTTGGCCCGCGGCAAGGACCGCGTAGCCGCCCTGAGGCTGTTGCGCCGGCGCCTCTCCGATGTCGTCTTTGCGGCTCTTCGCGCCGACCTACGTGCAGCCCAGCAGCCCGCCGCGTCGCCTGTTCAACTCGCGGCTTGACATAGGAGCATCGGGGAGCTCGTCCCCCGCAAGCGGGAGGTGCCCCCACCCCGCAACCGCTGATCTGCGCGTTCATCGACGAGATGAGAGCCGAGGGCTATGCAGTCGAGCCGATCCTCCGCGTCCTGCGTCAGCAGGGCCTGACGATCGCTGCACGCACCTACCGGGCCTGGAAGAATCCGGCCAGCATCGCGGCCCGCACCGTCACAGACGCCCTGGTCGAGGACAAGATCCGCGACCTCGCCTGGACCATCAACCCCGCCACCGGGAACGTCCAGATGACGCCCGAGGGACTCTACGGACGTAGGAAGTGGGTCGCGCTGCTCCGCCGCCAGGAAGACCTGGCCGGCACCTCTCGCGGCGCGGTGGATCGCGCGATGCGGACCCTCGGACTCGAGGGCGTCCGGCGCGTCAAGAAGGTCCGCACCACGATCCCCGGCCCGGACGGGAAACGGGCCGGTGACCTGCTGAATCGGGACTTCACCGCCCCTGCTCCGAACCGGGTCTGGGTCACCGACTTCACCTACGTCCGCACCTGGGCAGGGTTCGTCTACGTCGCGTTCGTCGTCGACGTCTTCGCCCAGCGAATCGTGGGCTGGCACGCCTCCACCTCGAAGCAGGTCGACCTGGTCATGACCCCGCTGCGCATCGCGCTGTGGCACCGCGAGAGGGAAGGAAACCCGGTCTCACCAGGGAACTTGATCCATCACAGCGACGCTGGGACTCAGTACACCGCCATTCGACTGACCGAGCACCTCGCCCTCGAGGGCATCGCCCCGTCGATCGGGACCGTCGGCGACGCCTTGGACAACGCGCTGATGGAGACGATCAACGGGCTCTACAAGACCGAGTGCATCCGCACCACCGTCTTCCACACCGGCCCCTACCGGACCCTCGCGGACGTCGAGTTCGCGACCGCCGGCTGGGTCGACTGGTACAACAACCACCGCGTCCACGGCTCCCTCGGGATGCTCACCCCGATAGAGTTCGAGACGCTGCACAACGAGGCCCTCACCCGGGAACCCGAACCCGCAAAGTAGCGGCAGAGAACCTGGGCCGATTCAAGGACGTGTTCTCCGGCCGGATCGCCGGCTACTCGATCAGCGACCGGATGAAGGCCCGCCTCGCCGTGAACGCCCTGGAAAACGCAGTATCCCGGCGTGGCGACGTGGCTGGTTGCATCGTGCATTCGGACCGAGGATCCCAGTTTCAAGCGCGGAGCTTCGTGCACGCCCTGAACCGTCATCACCTCATCGGATCGATGGGGAAAGTCGGTGCTGCCGGGGACAACGCCGCGATGGAGTCCTTCTTCGCACTGCTCCAGAAGAACGTCCTGGACCGCAAGCGCTGGCGGACTCGAGAAGAGCTGCGGATCGCGATCATTCCCCCGCAAGCGGGAGGTGCCCCCACCTGGATCGAACGCACCTACCACCGACGCCGGAGGCAGGCCCGCCTGGGCCGATTGACCCCCATCGAATACGAGACCATCATGAACCCGGTCGCTCTCGCGGCCTGACACCCGAACTGTCACCTGAACGTGCGGCAGTCCCATCAGCACTCCACCGCGGAGAACGGTCGCCAGGTCTGTTGCGTCTCAGGTGCGGGTCCTCTGTCGACTGTGAATCGGAAGCACTGCGTCACCATCGTGGTTGCTCCGACGTGGGTGGCGTCGGGTGCTATCGCCTCGATGCGTACCCGTCCATAGACGCTCGTGGCGTCCTCAGCTATCGAGTCAACGGTGACGACGGCACGATCAGTCCCACGCGCCACGACGCGGCCTCCTTGTCGACAGCCCTGGCCACGTCCTCGGCACCCCGCTGTTCCACCTCGGTACGCCGACGCGTGCCGTCACTGTTGTGGGCCATCACCCACCAGGTCTCGAAGCCCAGCCCGTCCACGACCATCGCGACCACGTGCCGGGACTCTGCGTCGCGGCGCTCCCGACCTGTGTTGCGACGTGACTCGAGGCCGCCTGGTCGAACGCCTCACCGAGATCAGCGAACGCCGCCGACAACTACAAGCAACCGAGAACGCCCTGGCGGCCTGGCTCGGCAGCGAGTCCGCGACATCATGACGAGCCCAAGGGAACGCACGCAGGCGCCCCAATCGATCAACGTCTCCGGTCAGTACACCTGGCGGTCCCGCTCATGACGATCACCGTGCTCGACTCGGTCCGCCTCATGACCGGGATCCATCCTCGATACCCCTCCGCCCGACCACTGAGACCGTCCCTGTCCGCGATCACCGCTCACCCCGGCGTCACCGCCGTTGCGACCAGATCCACGACCCGTCCCAGTTGCGCGGGCAGGTCCCGGGCATGGCTGGGATTGATCTCACACACCGTGAGGGCGGCGAACGCGGGCAGGCGCCCGAAGCCGGCCACCAGTGCGGCGAGCGTGTCGATCCCGAGGCCCGAGCGCTGTCGCGTGTTCTCCGCGATCGGGAAGGCACGCTGGTCCAGAACGTCGGTGTCGACGTGGACGAGGACGCGGTCAAACGGCTCCGCCCACGCGGCCACGCGCTCGATGACCGCCGCCGGGTCTGCGACACAGTCGGCGAGCGGCGCAACGGCCAGGCCGAGATCGTCGAGCGTACGCCGCTCCGCCGGGGTCGCGTTGTCGGCGGCCACGTAGAAGAGCTGGTCGGGCTCCAGGAAGGGTGCACCCCCTCCGATCTCGACGAGCTCGGGGACGCAGCCCGGAAGGCCCAGCAGGTGGGCGGTGCCCATCCAGTCCAGGGCACCCTCGGCGCTCGCCGGCGTGTTGAGGTCGTGGTCGAGGTCGATGTACACAAGCCCGACCCGCCCCGCGGCCCGGGCCCCTGCGACGGTGCCGAGTTCGACGGTGCAGTCGCCGCCGAGGACCAGTGCGACGTCGCCGGGTTCGGCCACGGCCGTGGCCACCTCGGCGGCCACCGCACGGGCGACGCGCGCGACCACCCCGGGGTTGCGCGCCTCGGGGCTGTCGGGGTCCTCACCGAACACCTCGTGGACGACGTCACCGCGATCCTCCACGGCCACACCGGCGCGGCGAAGGGTGTCGACGAGTCCGGCTTCTCGGAGGGCACGTGGGGCCTCTTCCTGACCGGGGCCGTAGGCCGCCGCGCTGGACGCGGCGCCGATGATCGTGACGGTTCGGGTCATGTCGTGCTCCTTCGGCGATGGCGATGTCGGTCGACGCGGGCGCGGTTGCCGCAGCCGGGGCTGCACCACCGCTGGTTGGGACGTGAACGGTGGAAGAGCTGGCCGCAGCCCGGCGCGACGCACTCGGCGAGGTTCGCGAGGTCTTCGCGCGCCAGCAGGTCGACGACGGCGGCGGCCAGTACGCCGGCGAGCGCCGGCACCCCTGACCCCGCGTCCAAGCGACTGGCACCGATGTCGCCGGTCAGCAGGCGCGTCACGCCGCCCACGCGGACGGCTTCGTTGATCCGGCGTACGTCCGGCTCGGGGAGCGACTCGGCCCGCGCCGCCGCGCGCAGCAGGCGGCCCGCCGCGTCGCGCAGGGCGACGAGGCCGGTGAGATCGTCCGCATCGACACGCGCCTCCGGCAGCTCCACGGGCTCGGCGTCACGCCAGGCCTGAAGGGCGTCGACGTCGGTCAGCAGTTCCACCACCTCTCCGTCGACCACGAACACCGTGTTCGCGAAGTCGACGGCCAGGTGGTCGCCCAGCCAGCTCCACGTCGTCTTCACGCCCGCATCGTAACGCGCTAATGCATAGAGGGTCAAAACCCATTACACAGAGGGAGGTCGACCACATCACTTCGGCGGATCAACGCGTACGCGGGTCGCCGCCGAACTCATCACCCAGGTGGCCGCCGCCCTCGACCTCCGACGAGACGCCGGTTGCCTCTCGCCCAGTCGACTGCCGCCCCAGGCGTCAGTCGGCCACCGTGGTCACGTGGAACACGCCTTCACTCACCGTGCACGCCCGCGGAGTCCGTGCAGCAATCGAGACCGGCGCTGCGGTGGCCACGCGGTCGCGCGTGGGCAGCCATGGACGCCCTTCCGCGACCAGGATCAGCAGACCGTGATCGTCGCCCACGGCGGCGAATCCTTCCGCCGGCGGTTCGCCGAACCAGTCGACACCGGCCTCGCGCTGGAACCGTTCCCGGAACGCCGCCACGTCCGGCAGCGCCAGGCCGACCTCGCTGACGCAGGTGATCGGCCAGGTCGGGCATTCACCATCCCCACGGGCTCGTTCGACGAGGCGGTCGTCTGGCTGCGGGAGCGGGGAGCCCGGATCCTCGACCGCGACGGTCAGACGGAGTTCACCTTCGCGGCCAGCTGGGACGCGCATTCGGTCTACTTCGACGGGCCATCGGGTGCCGTGCTCGAGCTCATCGAGCGCCGCCGCCTCGCGCCCATGCCGAAGGAGGAACTTGGAACTGCGAGGTCGCGCACATCTACGGCGTCCGGCGGACCGCCGCACGCGGGGAGACCGCGGGTCGCAGTTTCGATCCCGGAAGTTCGTCCACGCCCTGAACCAGCATCACCTCATCGGATCCATGGGCCAAGTCGGTGCTGCCGGTGATAACGCGGCAATGGAATCCTTCTTCGCGCTACTCCAGAAGAACGTCCTGGACCGGCGCCGTTGGCGCACCCGTGAGGAACTCCGGATCGCGATCATTACCTGGATCGAACGGACCTACCACCGCCGCCCGCGTCAGGCCCGCCTGGGCCGATTGACCCCCATCGAATACGAGACCATCATGAACCCGACCGTCACCCTGGCGGCCTAAACCAAGCTGACACCTGATCGTGCATCAGTCCCAACTCTGGTGAAGCCAATAGAAGGCGCCGACTCCCCGGAGCCCGCCGCACCAATGCTATTGCACGTTAGTTGCACGGCTCGACCTTAAGCCTCTCCGACCTCGCAGTATGCGCTACTCAAGCAGACCTACGACATCTGAGCCGCTCGCACCCGGTGAGCGCCTGACCCGACCGGTCGCGCGCACTTCACGAGGGCCCGCCCCGCTCGTACGGCACGTCCGTCCACGAGCGCGGCGGGCCCTCGACGTGCAGCACGGCTGCAGCCATGTACAAGCCGGGCAGTGTGCGGCATGCTGTCCAGCGCAGACCGCGGAGGGCGAGGAGCACCCCGGAGGCAACGATGACGAGGGACCAGCAGGCTGCCATGGATCGACCTCCGCCCATGCACCGAGTGGCGGCCGCGCATCTGCCAGGGGCAACGGGTCCTCTGGACGGCCCGGCCCTGGCCTCCGTCCTCGAGCTGGCGCGGTCCGCGGCCCCCACCCTCACCGCGACGGATCTGGCCGATCAGGCGGGCTACAGCCCCTTCCACTTCTCGCGCCTGTTCACGGCACGGCTGGGGATCGGCCCGGGCCAGTACCTCACGGCGCTGCGGATCGATGCGGCCAAGCGGTTGCTGCTCGGCGACTCGGAGCCCGTCGTGGACGTGGCCACGGCGGTGGGGTTCGACTCCCTGTCCAGTTTCAGCAGGCGCTTCAGGGAGACGGTGGGCGTGCCCCCGGGCCAGCTGCGCCGACTCGCCGATCGGGTGGCCGACCGTGAGCCCGCGCCCTTCGCGCTTCCCGGTGCGGATGCGCGGGCCGTCCGGGTGCACCTGGACCTGCCGGCAGCGGTGGAGGAGCGTGGCGATGCCTTGGTGTGGGTGGGCTGGTACCCGCAGCCTGCTCCCATCGGTCTGCCGGCCGCCGGGATCCTGGTGCGCGGCGAGAGGAGGCTGAGTGTTCCTCTGTGCCCGGCAGCACCGTGGCTGCTCGGCTTCGCGATCCCCTCCCGTGCCGACGTCCTCTATCACCTCGCCCCCGAGCGTCCCGTCGTCGCCGCGCACCCGCTGCCGCTGCACGCCCCCGGCGACCTCACCCTGCACTTCAGCGACCGGGGTGGCCTCGGGGTGCCGCTGCTCTCGGCCCTGCCGAGCCTGTGCCGCGCATGAGCTCGGGCATGAGGTCGCGACCGTGCGATCCGCACCCGGTTCGGTTCCGGTGCAGCGCAGGATCGGACAAACATGCGGGCCGTGCCCCGTCTACGGTCGAGACCGACGGAACCCACGCACCGGGCATCCCGGTCCCGCTCCTCTGGAGGAACCATGTCACGACCCACCGGCACCACCACCTGGCTCGACCTCGGCTCCACCGATCTCAGGGCAGCCCAGGCCTTCTACACCGAGCTGTTCGGCTGGGAGTTCGAGAACGCGGGAGAGGAGTACCACCACTACCACACGGTCCGCAACGGCGGTGCCCTGGTGGCCGGGGCGATGGACGTCTCCGGCATGACCTGCCCGGACGGCCAGCCGCTGACCAGCGAGTGGAGCGTGTTCCTGGCGGTCGACGACATCGACGCCCGGGTCGAGCGCGCCCTCGCCGCCGGGGCTCACGTGATCGTGCCCGCCACCGATGCCGGGCAGGCCGGGCGCCACGCCGTGCTCCTGGATCCCGCCGGAAACACCGTCGGCCTGTGGCAGGCCGGTCAGACCGAGGGCTACGAGTTCACCGGCGCCACCGGCTCACCGGTGTGGTTCGAGGTGATGACGCACGACTTCGAGCCCGCCGCCCGTTTCTACACCGAGGTGCTGGATGCACAGCTGGTGCCGATGACGGAGGAGATGGAGGACGACTCCTTCCGCTACGTCACCAATGGTGCCCAGGACACGGCGACCTGGGGCCTGGGCGATGCCACGGGTGTGATGCCCGAGGGCGAGGGCGGATGGCGGATCTACTTCGCCGTCGAGGCGTGCGATGCCGCCGTCGAGCGCATCCGAGAGCTCGGCGGATCGTTGCTGGACGGTCCGATCGACTCGCCGTTCGGGCGGATCGCCACGGTCGCCGATCCCACCGGCGCCTCGTTCCAGATCTGCGCTATGAGCGAGAAGGCACCGGAGGCCGGCTGAGGGTCGGGGATCGCGTGTCGGGTGTCGGCGAGGTCAGCCGCCTGCCAGGTCCCGGCGGCGCAGGCCCCACAGGCCCACTGCCACCAGCACCACCGCCAGCAGGGACATCACCACCAGGGGCACCGCCTCGACCTGCGCGGAGGGCACCAGCGGCACGTGGTGCAGTGGGGACAGGCCCAGCAGCCAGTCCGGCAGGCCCAGCAGGCCGCCCAGGAACGCCACGACCGATGCCCAGATCACCACGATCCACGCCAGGGGTGCCAGGCGCGCTTCGATGCCGTACAGCGCGAAGGCGATCGCTCCGCACAGGGCGATCGCGGGCAGGTAGGCGAGGGACGCCAACGCCATCTCGGGCACCCAGGCGGCGTCCTCGGTCGCGGTCCAGATGCCCACGCCCACCCCGAGGCCGAGGATCCCCTGCATCGGGAAGCACCACGCGGCCAGCAGACCGAGCCACCCCAGGGCGGCCCTCTGCCGGGATCGACCGCCGAGGATCATCCCGCCGAGCCGGCCGGAGGTCTCCTCGGTGCGCAGGCGCATCACGCCGCTCACGATCAGGCCCACCGGGCCCAGGGTGAGGAAGGTGAGGATCACGGCGGCGAAGGAGCGCACCATGTCGTCCAGATCCAGTGGGATCCAGTCCTGCACCATGGGCATCTCTGAGATCATGTCCTCCAGCGAGGTGGCGAGCATCCCGAAGGCCACCGCGAACAGCAGCAGCCCGATCAGCCAGGCGGTGAAGGAGCCGCGCAGCAGCCGGTTCGCCAGGCCCTGCGGCCTCACCAGCCCCCGCGAGGCATCGGCACGTCCCGCAGAGGCGCTGCGCAGGCCTGCCCCGAGGTCCCGCCGGTGTGCCAGGGTCATGGCAGAGGCGAGCAGCAATGCTGCGACACCGAGGCTCAGTACGAGCGGCCACCAGCGCAGATCCACGTAGGCGCGGGTCTGCTGGGCCCAGGCCAGTGGCGAGAACCAGGACAACCAGGATCCCTGGCGATCGATCACGTCTCCGAGCCCGCGCACCATGAAGGCGACCGCGAGGGCTCCGAGTGCCATGCCGGAGGCGGTCCCGGCGTGCTCGGTGATCTGGGCGGCCACCGCGGCGATCGCGCCGAACAGCAGGCCGCTCAGGGCGGTCGCGGAACCGAGGGCGATCGAGTCGGGCACCGCTCCCCCGGTGAACAGCACCCCGGCGCTCGCGGCGGCACCGACGGCTGCACTCGCGGCGGCGACCACCACCAGGGCGGCGACGGCGGGGGCGTGGCGGCCGACGGGCAGGGATCGCACCATCTCCAACCGCCCGGACTCCTCCTCCGCGCGGGTCAGGCGCACCATCAGCAGGATGCCCATGATCGCGGCCGGCAGGTACAGGTACAGGGCCAGTTCGTTGGCGACCATCGCCCACAGGGTGTAGTGGTCCTGGTCGAACATGGGCCCTGTCATCATCACCGCTGCGGGGTTGTCCAGCAGCTGGGCTCGGGCCTGCAGTGCGGCGGAGTCCGGGTAGGCCTCCTTGATCGCGACCACCGAGGCCGGCACCAGCAGCAGGAAGGCGAGCACCCAGATCAGCATCTGCCGGCGCACCGTGCGTGCGTAGAGCCGCAGGAGGTACCCGGTGCCCTTCACGACGCATCCCCGTAGTGCCGCAGGAACAGGTCTTCCAGGGACGGTGGGGTGATGGTCAGTCCGCTCACTCCCATGCGGGTGAGCACCGGGAGCACCCCGGCCACGGCGGTGTCGTCCACGTCGAAGCGCAGCCGGGCACCGTCCACGTGGAGGTCGTGCACGCCATCGAGGTCTCGCAGGGGCGAGGGATCCGAGGTCAGGTTCGCGGCGACCGTGGAGCGGGTGAGGTGGCGCAGCTGCGCCAGGGTGCCGGTCTCCACGTCGCGGCCGGCGCGGATGATGGTGACGCGGTCGCACACCTTCTCCACCTCGGCCAGGATGTGGCTGGACAGCAACACGGTGCGGCCCTGGTCGCGCAGGGCCCGCACCTCCTGGGTGAAGATGGCTTCCATCAGGGGGTCCAGTCCGGAGGTGGGTTCGTCCATCAGGTAGAGGTCCACGTCCCGGGCAAGGGCAGCGACCAGGGACACCTTCTGCCGGTTGCCCTTGGAGTACGTGCGGCAGCGCTTGGTGGGATCGAGTTCGAACCGTTCCAGCAATTCTGCGCGGCGCCTGCGGGCGTCCCCTCCCGGGGCGGGACCCATCAGCACGTCGATGGCCTCCCCGCCGGTGAGGTTCGGCCACAGGTTGGTGTCCCCGGGAACGTAGGCGATGCGCCGGTGCACCACGACCGCGTCCGTCCAGGGGTCCATGCCGAGGATGCGGGCCTGGCCGGAGGTGGCCTGGAGCAGTCCCAGCAGGATCCGGATGGTGGTGGACTTCCCGGCTCCGTTGGGGCCCAGGAACCCGGTGACCTGTCCGGTGGGCGCGGTGAGGGTGAAGCCGTCCAGGGCCCGTGTGCGGCCGAAGGTCTTCACCAGGTCACGGATGGTGATGGCCGCATCGGCCGGTGCAGGGGTGTGATCCGTGGTCATGATGTCTCCTGCGGGTCGGAGCTCTGGGCCCGATAGGCCTCGAGCATCGAGGAATCGGTGAGCAGGGGCTCGGTGAACAGCTCGAGGTAGGGGTCGATGATCCGCGCGGAGTACTCCCCCATCCACCGGGGCAGCTCCTCGACGTCGAGGTGCTCCTTCTGGGCGGGCATCTGCAGCAGCAGTGCGCCGAGGGCCATCTCGGTAAGCAGGCGGGCCCGGGCCTCGGGGTCCCGGCTGGGACGGATCACCCCGGCCTTCTCCCCATCGGCCAGATACGCGACCGAATCAGCGACGAAGTCGGCCACCAGCTGGGCGGCCATGGGGCCACCGGCCTGGAGCCGGCGCAGCACGTAGCCCACGGCCGGGGCGTACTGCTCGGCCTGCGCCATCTGCGTGAGCATCTCCCCCGCGCCGCCGGTCATCACGGCGGTCTTGCTGGCGCGGGTGAGCTGGAGTACCTCGTGGTCGCACGCGGTCAGCAGGCCGTCACGGGAGCCGAAGTGGTGGATGATCAGGCCCGCGGTCACGCCCGCGTCGGCCGCGACGGTGCGCAGGCCCGCGTGCAGGCCGTCCATCGCGAAGCGACGCACGGCGGCCTGGAGGATGCGGGATCGGGCAGTCAGCTCCGTCGTTGAACCCATGTTCAATACTCTAAACACCTGTTCAATGCCAGGTCAAGAGGTGGCGCAACCACGGCGCGTCGGCCAGCAGGGAATGGCGTGGTCTCCCGCGAGGAAGGCCAGCCGGTGAGCGAGGGAGAGGGCCGCTCAGACCAGGCCGTCGAGCCCGTCCTTGGTGCGCAGCAGGGACAGCAGCAGTGACTTCGGGTCCTGCGCCTTCTGCAGGGCGCAGTCCTCGGGCTCGAAGGACCACGAGCGCCGCAGGGAGCGGAACACCTCGAACTCTGCGTCCCCGGTGCGCAGCGGCACCGCACTGTAGCCACCGCCCTCGGGCAGGTGCACGATGAACGCGCCGGTCAGCTCGGGCATCTCCCGGGTGGTGCCGTCGTCGTCCAGCAGCTGCTCGGCGCGCACCACGGCGACCCCCTGCAGCGCGTAGTCGCCGCGTACCTTCTTGGAGGTCTTGATGTCAGCGCTCAGGAGCGACCCGCCCACCTTGACGATGGCATCGGTGGTCCCCGCATAGCCGACGGTGTGGTTGACGACCGTCTGCTCGACCTCGATGAACTCCGGCTGGAAGTCCTCCAGGAACGCGCCGTACCCGTCCAGGCGCTGGTCGGCCCGCCCCAGCAGGGAGTCAAGGTCCCGCTCGGCGGCGAAGGCTCCGGAGGCCTCCCGCTGCTGGGCGGCGACCTCCGTCATCGTCGCGCGGGGCGGCCGGGAACCGCTGGTGCCCCACAGTTCGCACAGGGAGTGGACGAAGGTGCCGAAGTCGGCTGCGCTGCGGGTGTACTCCTCGGCCGCAGCGGCGATGCGCTTCTGGGTGCCCCACCTGTCGCGGGAGACCCGAGCGATCTCCGCTGGGGCGCGATCGGGGTTGCGGTCCAGCCAGGCATACATCTCCAACGCCCGCTTCGAGGCCATGGTGGCGTACCAGCCCTGCAGATGATCCTTGGCCCGCATCCCCGCCACCGTGGTGATCGAGGGGTACATCAGGGGCCCGTCGGGCTCGAGTCGGTACATGCGGCCGCGCGACGTGTCGGCGCTGAGCTTAGGGCTGGTCATGGCTCCTCGGGCGGACGAATGCATCAAACGGGCGGGCTCTCACCGCGCACAGGCGGCGGGGACGCGCCCCAGGGTACGCCGTGACCGGGGCGTTCCGGCTCAGATGCCGAACACGACGCGCTCGACGATGTGGCGCGCGCGACGGGTCTGACGCAGGTAGCGCTCCTCCAGCTCCGAGGCCGAGCCGGCGTCCCCGTCGATCAGGTGGGCCAGCGCCCGCAGCTCGATGCGGTCCGAGGGCAGCACCGCGCCCTCCCGGCCCTTCCACAGGAACAGTCCCCGGCGCACCTGCCAGGCCAGCGTCCACGCGTCAGCGAGCTCGCGCATCTCCCGGTCGGACAGCAGTCCTGTCTCCGAGGCGGCGCGCAGCACCCCCAGGGTGTCGGTGCGGCGCAGCTGCTCGTGTTCATCTGCGTGCTCGAGGGCGAGCACCTGGGCGGTCCACTCCACGTCGGTCATCCCGCCTCGGCCCAGCTTCAGGTGGCGGGAGGGATCCGCCCCGCGGGGGAGCCGTTCGGACTCGATCCGCGCCTTCATCCGGGAGATCTCCCGTCGCCGGGCGGGGTCGAGCCCGTCGGTCGGGTAGCGATGGCGATCCAGCTCCTCGGTGAGCTGTGCGGCCAGGGCTTCGGAGGCCACCACCGGGCGGGCACGCAGCAGGGCCTGCTTCTCCCAGGTGAGCGCGTCGCGCCGGTAGTACTCGGTCCAGCCCTCCAGGCTGCGCGCCAGCAGCCCGTTGCGCCCCTCGGGGCGCAGATCGGCGTTGACCTTCATGTCGGCGCCGGCTGCGGGGGCGTTGAGGATGTGCTGGACCTGGCTGGCGATCGCGACCGCGATCTGCCCTGTCTCCTCCCCCGCACCGCGATCCACCGCGATGAACTGCACGTCCGCATCGGAGGAGTAGCCCATTTCGCGGGCCCCGAAGCTGCCCATCGCCAGGATCGTCATCTCCACGCCCAGCGCTCGGGCCGGGTCCGAGCGCCGCTCACGCAGTTCGTGCGCAGTGCTCTCGTCGACCTCGCCCTCCCCGCCGGGGTCGCCCTCGACATCGAGCGGATCCGTGCTCTCTCCGATCACCTCGCGCTCCTTGGCCACGGCGTGGTACGCCACCAGCAGGCCTGCCTCGAGCACGGCCTCGGCCAGGTCGGTGAGCGCTCGGGCCACCTCCATCGGCTCGATCAGGCCCACCAGGTGTGCCAGTGCGATCCGCAGCAGCTCCCGCCGGCGCGTGCGGCGCAGCAGGTCCTGCGCCTCCTCCACCGACTGGACGCGGGTGATGACGGCCAGGAACTCCCGCCCCAGCACGTCCCGGTCCAGGGGCATGAGATCCTCGTCCCTTGCCAGCCAGCGCACGGCCTCGGGGATCTGCTCGAGCTGCTCGCCGACGAAGCGGCTGCCGGCCAGCACGCGCGTCAGTCGCTTGGCGGCCACACCGGAGTCGCGCAGCAGGCCCAGGTACCAGTGCGCCGAACCGATCTCGTCCGAGAGCCGCCGGAAGGCCAGCAGCCCCAGGTCCGGATCGATGCCGCTGGCGAACCACTCGAGCATCGCTGGCAGCAGCTGCCGCTGGATCGAGGCACGGCGCGAGATCCCCTCGGTGAGGGCCTCGATGTGGGCCAGGGCCCGGCCCGGGTCCCGGTAGCCGATGGCCGCCAGTCGGGCCTGCGCGTCCTCCGGGCTGAGCCGGATCTGCCCGTCGCTCAGCTGCGAGGCCGTCACCAGCAGGGGACGGTAGAAGATCTCCTCATGCAGCTGCCGCACCCGGCGCCGGGTGCGGTCGTAGCGCGCCGTGAACTCCTCGGCGCCGAGCCCCATCGTGCGTGCCAGGCGCCTGACATCACCCTCGGAGGTGGGCATCACCTGGGTGCGACGAAGTCGGTGCAGCTGCATGCGGTGCTCGATGCTGCGCAGGAAGCGGTAGGCCTCGTCCAGTTCGGCGACGTGGCCGCGGGAGATGTAGCCTCCCTCGCCGAGACGCGCCAGTGCCTCCAGGGTCGAGCGGGCGTGGATGTCGTCATCCGTGCGGCCGTGGACCATCTGCAGCAGCTGGACCGTGAACTCGACGTCCCGCAGCCCTCCCGGGCCCAGCTTGATGTTCCGCTCGACCTCGGAGCGGGGGATGTGGGCGACCACGCGGCGGCGCATCGCCCGGGTGTCCTCCACGAAGCCGTCCCGCTGCGAGGCCTTCCACACCCAGGGCGCCACCATGGAGGCGAAGTCCTCCCCCAGTGCACGGTCGCCGGCGGCGGGCCTGGCCTTGAGCAGAGCCTGGAACTCCCAGGACTCCGCCCACTTGTCGTAGTAGCGGCGGTAGGAGTCCAGGGTGCGCACCAGGGGGCCGTCCTTGCCCTCGGGCCGCAGGTTGGCGTCCACCTGCCACAGGGTGCCCTCGGCGGTGCGGTCCGAGCACACCCGCGCCAGTTCGCGGGCCAGCGCGGAGCCGATGCGCACCAGCTCGTCCTCGTCCACGTCCTGATCGGCATCCGCGGCGGGGGCGATCACGTGCATGACGTCGACGTCCGAGATGTAGTTGAGCTCCCGTGCGCCCGTCTTGCCCATGGCGATCACCGTCCAGCGCACCGCCCGGTGCCCGTCGACGGCGGCCCGTGCCACCGCGACCCCGGCATCGAGCGCGGCATCGGCGAGGTCCGCGAGCGCTCGGGACACGGCAGGCTGCACCTGTGTGGCATCCTCCGCGCTGACATCGGCGGCCGCGATCTGCACCAGTCGCGCGTGGTAGGCGACGCGCAGGGCGTCCCGGGCCTCCCTCCCGGTCGCTCCCGCCACCGGGACGTCATCGCTCGGATCCGCCTGGACAGCGCGCAGCAGGTCCTCCCGCACCGATCCCACCGGGACCGCCAGGGCGTCCTGCCTCTCCTGCAGGAAGGCGAGCTGCTCGGGGTGCCGCGCCAGGAAGTCCCCCAGGGCGATCGAGGTGCCCAGCAGCGTCACCAGGCGCGTTCCGGGGCTGCCCGGCTCCCCCACCTGGCCGAGGAACTGCTGCATGAGCTCGTGGTGTCCTGACTTCTGTGCGGCCTCGGCCAGCCTGAGAAGTCCCAGTACGGCGTCGTCGCCGTCCGCCGTGGCGCCGATGGTCCCCGCCGCTCCCTCCGCGAGGCCCGACAGCGCGGGTTCGGACAGGAAGCGCTGCACCCGATCGGTGCGGCTGAATCCCAGTCGCGCCAGGGCGCCGGTGGTGGTGGGCGGCTCACTCATCGCTGCACCCGCTCAGATCCGGCCGAAGGTGGAGGCCAGCTCGTACTCGGTGACCTGCTCCCGGTAGCGGTGCCACTCGTTGCGCTTGTCCCGCAGGAAGAACTCGAAGACCTGCTCACCGAGGGTGCGCGCCATCAGCTCCGAGGACTCGAAGCTCTCCAGCGCCCGGAACAGGTCCGTCGGCAGCGGCTCGATCCCCATGGAGCGGCGCTCGTTCTCCGTCAGCTCCCACACCGCGTCCTCCGCACCCTCGGGCAGCTCGTACTTGCCCTCGATGCCGGCCATTCCCGCGGCCAGCAGCACCGCGAAGGCGAGGTAGGGATTGGTGGCGGAGTCGGCGCCGCGGAACTCCACCCGGGAGCTGGTGCCCTTGGTGGGCTTGTGGAAGGGGACGCGCACCAGGGCGGAGCGGTTGTTGTGCCCCCAGCACACGTAGCTCGGGGCCTCCTGCGCGCCCCACAGCCTCTTGTACGAGTTCACCCACTGGTTGGTGACCGCGCAGTACTCCGGGGCGTGCTTCAGCAGCCCCGCGATGAACTGCCGTCCCATGCGTGAGAGGCCGTACTCGGCACCGGGCTCGTGGAAGGCATTCTTGCCGCCCTGGAACAGCGACAGGTGGGTGTGCATCCCCGAGCCGGGCTGGTCGATCATCGGCTTGGGCATGAAGGTGGCCACCTGTCCCATGGACAGGGCCACCTCCTTGACCACGGTGCGCAGGGTGACGATGTTGTCGGCGGTGGTCAGCGCGTCGGCATAGCGCAGGTCGATCTCGTTCTGCCCCGGCCCGTTCTCGTGGTGGGAGAACTCGACCTGGATGTTCATGGCCTCCAGGTTCTGGATCGCCGTGCGGCGGAAGTCCTGGCCCTGACCGCGGTGGACGTGGTCGAAGTAGCCGGCATTGTCGATGGGGCGCAGCTGGCTGCCCGGCTCGTAGGGCTCCTGGAACAGGTAGAACTCGATCTCGGGGTGCGCGTAGAGTTCCAGGCCCTGTTGCTCGGCGGAGCTCAGGGCCTCCTTCAGCACGCGACGCGGGTCCGAGGCGGCCGGCTCGCCGTCGGGCGTGAGCACGTCGCACATCATGCGCGCGGATGCATCGGAGTCACCCCGCCAGGCCAGCACCTCGAAGGTGCCCGGATCCGGGCGCAGGATCATGTCGGACTCGTAGCTGCGGGTGAGGCCCTCGATGGTGGAGCCGTCGATGCCGATGCCCTCGGTGAACGCGGTCTCCAGATCCGCCGGGGAGATCGCGATGGACTTCAGGGTGCCGGCGATGTCGCAGAACCACAGGCGGATGAAGCGCACATCCCGCTCGGCGACCTGGCGGATGACGTCGTCGTGGAAATGTTCCATGTCGCCAGTGTGCCGCACCGGGCCGGGACGCCGCTCGGATCCCGGCCCGGCGCGGACGCGGAGCTGCGGCAGGGCGCGTCAGGTTCGCTGGGGAACACGCTCCCCAGCGAGCCTCACAGCTCGATGTGGAAGTACCACTGCCCGTCGGTGTGCTCGACCATGGGCAGCGGGAAGGGCTCCCCGCCCATGATCACCGTGACGGCGCCGTCAGCGTTCTCCTCGGCCTGCAGCATCGCCGGCTCGACGGCGTCGAAGGTGCCCGGCTGGATCGAGCCGTTCGCACCGATCTCCGCCTCGAGGCTGTCGGCGCACTGCTGGAGTGTCTCACCGGCGGGCGGTTCCCCGGTGGTCGGATCGAGGGTGAAACCGCAGGCAGCCTCGTAGTCGCCGTCGTCGACGACCTGGAGGAACTCGACGAAGCGCTCCTTGGCGCCGTCCAGGTTCGCCTCGCCCGCGGTGTCTCCACCACCGTCGCTGGCAGCCGAGTCCTTGGAGGACTCCTCCGTCGTCTCCTCCCCGGTGGTCTCCACCTCGGCGGGCTGCTCCTGCTGCGCAGGCTGCTCCTCGGTGGTCGGCGCAGCAGGATCCTCATCGCCGCTGCAGGCCACAGCCCCCACGGCAAGGGCCAGGCCGCCCAGCCCGACGGCAGTGCCTCGGATCGCACGCTGTGCGACGCTGCGGATGGTTCCACGCATGGTGCTCGACATCGGTCAGTCCCTCCCTCTGTACCGGGGCTCGCCCTCGCGGCCCCGTCGCCAGACTGCCACAGTCACGGGGTCCCGCATCGTCGCCGCCGCGCATCGGCCCCCGCCGACGGGGCTCGGGCACCGTGCTGGACGTAGGCTGGAGGTCCCCCGGCGCCGCGAACCGGCGACGCGCAGGGCCAGCAGATCAGTCCTCCGATCCCCCAGGAGCTCCCCATGACCACCGCTTCCGGCAGCGGAACCGTCGGCCCCGCGAAAGTGCGCATCCGTCACCTGCAGGACGCCAAGGGGCGCGGCAGGCCCTTCACCATGCTCACCTCGTATGACCAGTTCACGGCGCGGGTGTTCGAAGCGGCAGGGATCGATGTGCTGCTGGTGGGTGACTCCGTGGGCACCACCGTGCTGGGCCACGAGTCCACCACCGCCACCACGCACCAGGACATGGTCACGTTCACCGGCGCCGTGGCGCGCAGCGTGCATCGCCCCCTGATCGTCGCCGACCTCGCCTTCGGCACCTACCAGACGGGACCGGCCGATGCCGTGCGGCACGGCGTGGATCTGGTCCGCGCGGGCGCGGAGATGGTCAAGCTCGAGGGCGGGCAGGCCTTCACCGAGCACGTGCGGGCACTGGTGGACTGCGGGATCCCTGTGATGGGGCACCTCGGCTTCACCCCGCAGTCGGTCAACGCGCTCTCGGGTCACCGGGTTCAGGGGCGCGATCAGGCCGCTGCGGACAGCCTCGCCGAGGACGCCCTGGCCCTGCAGGAGGCGGGCGCTTCGGCGATCGTGCTCGAGCTCGTGCCCGCTGCCGTCTCCGCCCGGATCACCGAGGTGCTCGCCGTGCCCACGATCGGCATCGGTGCCGGGCCGGACTGCGACGGCCAGGTCCTGGTGTGGCAGGACATGGCGGGGCTGTCGGGCTTCGAGGGACGCTTCGTGAAGAGGTTCGCGAACCTGCGGGCGGAGCTGCAGCGTGCAGCGGCGGAGTACCGCGAGGAGGTCACCTCCCGCTCGTACCCCGCCGCGGAGCACTCGTTCGAGTGAGGGGCGCACACCCCGCTGGACAGAGGCGTCAGCGCGCCTCCGGGCTCACGCCCTCGTCAGGGGGCTCGCCCCACTCCTCCCACTTCTCGTCCTCGTCCTCCCACTTCTCGTTGCGCGCGGCGGCGCTGTCGAGAGCGCGCTGCGCCTCCTCACGGGAGGCGTAGGGGCCCATCAGCTCGCTGCCGTGCGACTGCCGCCCCTCCTCCACGGTGCCGTTGGTGAGGTTGTAGTAGTACTCGGCGGATCCGGCCACGGCGGACTCCTCTCCTCGTCGGTGAGAGACTTGCACCCATGACTGTAGAGCAGGGTTGGATCCGTCCCGAAGGCCGCGCCCCACTGATGCCCGGCACCATCGGCCCCCGTCGAGCCGTTCCGGCACACATCGAGAGGCCGGAGTACGTCGACAAGGACGAGGCAGTCTCGGACTCCGGCCCGAAGGTGCAGAGCGCCGATGTGATCGAGCGGATGCGAGAGGCGTCCCGGATCGCCGCCCTCGCGCTGCAGGCCGCCGGCGAAGCCGCCTCCCCCGGGGTCACCACCGACGCGATCGACGCTGTCGTGCACGACGTGCTCGTCACGGAGGGTGCCTACCCCTCGACGCTGGGCTACCTGGGCTTCCAGAAGTCCTGCTGCACCAGTCTCAACGAGGTGATCTGCCACGGCATCCCTGACTCCACCGTGATGCAGGACGGGGACATCCTCAACGTGGACGTCACCGCCTACATCCACGGCGTGCACGGCGACACCAACGCCACCTTCCTGGTGGGAGACGTGGATCCGCGCATCGAGGAGCTCGTCGAGCGCAGCCACGAGGCGATGATGCGCGGCATCCGGGCGGCGAAGATCGGCCGGCAGGTCAACGTGATCGGACGGGTGATCGAGAAGTACGTGGGCCGCTTCGGCTACGAGTCGGTGCGTGACTTCACGGGCCACGGCGTGGCCGAGGGCTTCCACAACGGCCTGGTGATCCCCCACTACGACTCCGCGCCCATGTTCGACGACGAGATCGCCGAGGGCATGACCTTCACGGTGGAGCCCATGGTGACCATCGGTGCGCAGGAGTGGGAGCAGTGGGACGACGGCTGGACCGTGGTGACCAAGGACCGCTCCTTCACCGCCCAGTTCGAGCACACCCTGGTGATGACGGCCGAGGGTCCGGAACTGCTGACCGTGGTGTGAGCTTCTGCCACACTGGGGCGATCGCACGTTCGGCACGGCCGCGCATCTCGCAGGCTCGTGCACCGCATCGAGGAGAGAACATGAGCAGCACGACGGCCTTCGGCATCGATATCGGCGGCAGCGGGATCAAGGGCGCGCCCGTGGACCTGAAGGCTGGTGAGCTGGCCACGGACCGCCTGCGGATCCCCACCCCGCAGCCGTCCACACCGGATGCCGTAGCCGAGACGGTGCGCGAGCTGATCGAGTCCTTCGACATCGCCGCGGGGGTGCCGGTGGGCGTGACCTTCCCCGCCGTGATCCAGCACGGTGTGGCCAAGACGGCCGCCAACGTGGACCACTCCTGGATCGGCACGGACGTGGACGCCCTGTTCACGGAGCGAACCGGCCATGACGTGTTCGTGGTCAACGATGCCGACGCGGCGGGCATCGCCGAGATGGAGTTCGGTGCCGGCAGGGATGCCAAGGGTGTGGTGCTGATGACCACGCTGGGCACCGGGGTGGGCACGGCGCTGTTCGTGGACGGTCATCTGGTGCCCAACACCGAGCTGGGCCACATCCCCCTCCACGGTGATTCCGCGGAGAAGTACATGGCCGAGTCGGTGCGGGAGCGCGAGGAGCTGGACTGGTCGCAGTGGGCTGAGCGCCTTCAGGAGTACTACTCGCTGATCGAGTTCCTGTTCAACCCCGACCTGATCATCGTCGGCGGCGGGGTCTCCAAGCATCACAAGAAGTACCTGCCCGAGCTCGACCTGCGGGCCCCTATCGTGCCGGCCGAGCTGCGCAACGAGGCCGGCATCATCGGTGCCGCCGTCCTGGCGCGCCACGCGGAGGACGAGACCCGTGCTGCCGCCGGCGGGAACGGCCGGAAGAAGTCCGGTCTCGCTGCTGACAAGGCCCAGGCGAAGCTCGAGAAGTCCGCGAAGAAGGGCGACAAGAAGGCCGACAAGAAGGCCAGGAAGAACGACAAGAAGGCGGAGAAGAAAACGGAGAAGAACTCCGCCAAGAAATCCACCTCGAAGGACTGACACCGCACGCCCGTCATCCACGACGGACCTCGGCCCAGCCGCGCTCCTTCGACGTGCGTCCAAAAGCCGCGGTGTGGACGAGCAGCGATGGCGGGAGAACCGCAGCCGGACTGCGCCCGCATCGAACGCACGGGATACCGGGAGCGGACCAGTCGGCCTGTAAGCCGGGTTCTGTGATCGGCAGTCATCCATCTCGGATCGCCGTTGCCGACGACCTCCAGCGGTCTACCCGGGAACTCGGGCCGGCGCCCTCAGCGTTCCCTGTCTGACCTTGCTCCCGGTGGGGTTTGCCGTGCCGTCCTCGTCACCGAGGCCGCGGTGGTCTCTTACACCACCCTTTCACCCTTACCGCAACCGCCGAGGCGGCTGCGGCGGTCTGCTCTCTGTGGCACTGTCCCGCGGATCGCTCCGGGTGGGCGTTACCCACCACCGTGCCGGTTGGAGCCCGGACTTTCCTCGGCCCCGGTGCGTGCACCGGGGACGCGACTGCCCGGCCGACTGGTCCGCGCACGATTCTACGCGGGTCCTGCTCCTGCGCCCTCCTGGACGTGCGGCAGCTCTCCACCGCCGGTCCCTCCATGGCCGTGCGTTGCCATCCACAATGGTGGGGTGCTGATCCTGCTGCCTCCCTCGGAGACCAAGACCCGGCCCGACCCCGGCGTCGCCGCCGGCGCGCTCGATCTGGGGGCACTCGCCTTCCCGGAGCTCACCGAGCAGCGCGCGACCATGCTTCGCGCGGTCCAGCGCACCGCCGCCAGCAGGGACGCGGCGACCAAGCTGGGCGTCCCGGCCTCCGCCCCAGAGCTGGTGGAGCGGATGGTCGCTCTCGAGGACGAGCCGGTGGGCCCGCCGTTGACCGTCTACTCCGGCGTGCTGTTCGACCAGCTGGACCCCTCCATCGAGATCCCGGCTGATAGGCGGGTCCTGGTGCAGAGCTCCCTGCTGGGGGTGGTCGATGCCGCCACGGACCGGATCCCGGCCTATCGGCTCTCCGCTGGCTCCACCGTGGCGCGGCTGGGGAAGGCCGCCACATGGTGGGCCCGCCACCTGCGCCCCCTCGGTTCCGGGCTGCTCGGCGAGGAGGCCGAGGGCCCCTCCCCCGTGGTGATCGACTCCCGCTCCGGTGCATACCGCACGATGATGCCGATGCGCTCCACCCCCAAGGTGACGGTGCTGGAGGTGTCCCCGGTGCAGGAGCGCAGCGGCACCCGCAAGGTGGTCTCGCACGACGCGAAGCGCTATCGAGGCTGGGTGACCCGTGTGCTGCTCGACGCCGCCGCGCCGGCCTCGACGCCCGACGAGGTGGTCGATCAGCTCCGGGCGGGCTTCGGCGGCACGCTGGGGGTCGAACTGGAAGGGGACCGTCTGGCTATCGTGGACAGGGTGAGCTGACCTGCCCGCTCCAGGGGTCCGTGCTCTGCTCGCTGATCAGCACCTCGATGCCGGGCAGGGTCTCGTTCAGCAGCTCGCGGGCCAGCGGCAGCCACAGGGCCTCACTCGCGGCGTGGGCCACGTCGATCAGCGCCGGCACGGCCGACGGGTCTGCGGCGTCCTCGATGTGCTCGAGCGCCGGGTGATGGCGCAGGTCCGAGGTGATGTACACGTCGGCCCCCGAACCGGTGGCGGCCTCCAGGAACGAGTCCCCCGCCCCGGGGCACACAGCGATCGTGCGCACCTCCCGATCGGCAGGGCCGGTGTGCGCGATGCCGCGCGCGGTGGCAGGCACGATCCCGGCGAGGCGTGCAGCGAGCTCTCCTACCGTGATCGGGGAGGGCACCTGGCCGACGGCTCCGAGCCCGAACAGCTCCGATCCGTGGTCGGCAGCGGCCGCCTCGCCGCTCTCCTTCCCGGGGACCAGGGGGCGGGCATCCTGCAGGTCGAGTGCACGGACCCAGGCGCCGACGGTGCCGAGCGTGGACCGGTCCACGTTGGTGTGCCCGCACCACAGTCCGATGCCGGCACGGATCAGGGATGTCACCACCTGCCCCTTGCCGTCGTCGGCCGGCAGGAAGCTAGCGCCCCGAAGCAGCAGGGGATGGTGGGTGACCAGTAGCTGTGCCTCGCGGTCGATGGCTTCGCGGGCCACCGCGACGGTGGGATCGACGGCCAGCAGCACCCTGCTCACCTCGGCATCGCGCTCTCCCAGCACCAGGCCCACGCGGTCCCAGGCCTCCGCCCACCGCAGCGGGTAGGCGGCCTCGAGCACCCCGATCACGTCAGCCAGCACGGACGGCCGGTGAGCGCTCGGATCGTGCACGGGCAGGTTCACCGCTCCCCCATCGCCTGCGTCTCGACCAGGGCCGCCTGGTACGCCTTCCAGGCCATCAGCACGCACTTGATGCGGGCCGGGAACTTCGCGGCCCCCATCAGGGCGACGGCATCTCCGATCAGCTCCTCGTCGGCCTCCACGGTGCCGCGCGAGCTCATAACTGTCTCCAGGTGCTCGATCACCGGGAGCGCCTCCTCGGTGGTGCGGCCGATCAGCAGGTCGCTCATGATCGAGGCGGAGGCCCGGCTCATGGCGCAGCCGATCGCCTCGTAGGAGATGTCGCGGATCCGCAGGCTGCCCCCCGCGCGGTCATCGCGATCCAGGTGCAGCCGCAGGGTGATCTCGTCACCGCAGGTGGGGTTCACGTGGTGCACCTCGGCGTCGAACGGCTCGCGCAGGCCCGCGTTCTGGGGCCGCTTGTCGTGCTCGATCACGAGCTCGGTGTAGAGGGAATCGAGAGGGTTGGTCACCGGGATGCCGCCTGGAAGTAGTCGATGGCACGGGCCACGCCGTCGACGAACGCGTCGACCTCGGCCTCGGTGGTGTGGACGGAGAAGCTGGCGCGGGTGGAGCCGGTGACGCCGTAGCGGCGGTGCAGCGGCCAGGCGCAGTGGTGGCCCACGCGCACCTGGATTCCCAAGGAGTCCAGCACCTGGCCCACGTCGTGGGGGTGCACGCCGTCGATCACGAAGGCGACCGCGCCGCTGCGCTGCGGGGACGCTCCGGGTCCCAGCACCCGCACGGCGTCGATCCCCGACAGGCCCTCGAGGGCCCGGGTGGTCAGCGCCTGTTCGTGGGCGGCGATCTGCTCCATCCCCAGCGCGCTGAGGTAGTCGCAGGCGGCGCCCAGGCCCACGGTCTGGGAGACCGGCGGGGTGCCGGCCTCGAAGCGTGCCGGGGGCGCGGCGTACGTGGAGCGGTCCATGGTGACCGTCTCGATCATGGAGCCGCCGGTGAGGTACGGCGGCATCGCCGCGAGGTGCTCGTAGCGGCCCCACAGCACGCCCACCCCCGTGGGACCGAGCATCTTGTGACCGGACAGAGCTGCGAAGTCCACCCCGAGCTCGGACACGTCGAAGGGCATGTGCGGCGCTGACTGCGCGGCATCCAGCACCGTCAGGGCGCCGACGGCACGGGCCGCCTCGGCGAGCTCCCGGACGGGGTTCACCGTGCCCAGCACGTTGGACTGGTGGGTCAGCGCCAGCACCTTCGTGCGCTCGGTGAGCAGGGAGGGCAGACCGGTGAGGTCCAGCGTGAACTCGTCGGTCAGGGGGATCCAGCGCAGGGTGGCGCCGGTGCGGCGGGCGAGCTCCTGCCAGGGCACCAGGTTGGCGTGGTGCTCCATCTCCGTCACCAGGATCTCGTCACCGGGGCTCACGCGCAGCTGCGCAGGGGTGGTGTCGTCGCCGTCGCCGAGGGAGCGGGCCACCAGGTTCAGCGCCTCGGTGGCGCCGCGGGTGATCACCACCTCCTCGCTGCGGGGCGCGCCGATGGAGCGGCCGATCGTGGTGCGGGCATGCTCGAAGGCGTCGGTGGCGGCCTCGGCCATCCGGTGGGCGCCGCGCTTGACGGCGGCGTTGTCGTGGGTGAGGAAGTCGACCTCGGCGTCGATCACGGGGCGGGGTCGCTGCGAGGTGGCGCCGGAGTCGAGGTACACCATGGCGGTGTCCGCATCGAGGCGGCGGTCCAGGATCGGGAAGTCCCTCCGGATGGACTCGAGATCGAACGGTCGGGTCGGATGGAACGGTGCCGTCATACCGGGCTGGCCTCCACGGGTGGTCGGTGTGCCGCCGCCCCTCGCTCCGGCCCAGGGGCAGGAATGTCACACCCCCGCCGGGCGCGCCGATGCGGCGTGTCCCTCCAGTATAGGAAGGTCCTTCCCTACGACCTCGGGAGCCGCCGTGCGCACCTGGATGCGCGTGCAGTTCTTCCTCTTCTTCTTCAGCTGGGTCACCTTCCTGTCCTACTGGGGTGTCATCTTCGATGCCCGCGGTTTCGACGGCGCAGAGATCGGGCTGTCGATCACCATCTCGCTGGTCACCCGCGCGATCGCGGTGGTCACCCTGTTCCCGCTGGCGAACCGG
Source organism: Brachybacterium sp. p3-SID1565 (assembly GCF_025143785.1). Lineage (NCBI taxonomy): Bacteria > Bacillati > Actinomycetota > Actinomycetes > Micrococcales > Dermabacteraceae > Brachybacterium > Brachybacterium sp. p3-SID1565. Next base: position 14,678 of record NZ_JAMBDS010000020.1, on the reverse strand, counting down.
CTGTGGCCCATCGGCACCATCACGCGATGGCTGCCTTGGCTGTGCTTCGCGCTGGGCCTGGGTTTCCTTCCGCACACCGGCCTGACCGGTCTGTTGGTGCTCTCGGCCGCCTTCGGCGTGCTGTACCCCACGCTGATGCCGCTGCTGGAGACCACCGCGGCCCTGGGGGCGCAGCGGGGAGCACTGGTGTACGGGCCGGTGCGGCTGTGGGGATCGTTCGGGTTCGTCGCCGGCGCCGGTGTGAACGGGCTGGTGGCCCGACAGCTGGGCAACGGGGCGCTGCTGCCGGTGTTCCTGCTCGCGCTGCTGGCTCTAGCGCTGACCGCGCTGTCCCGGATCGGGGACGAGGTGGTGGCGGCGCAGAGGTCCGGTTCGATCGGGGCGTGGGGCCCGCTGTTCGGGCACCGGGTGTTCATGCTGGCCCTGGGGATCTGCGTGCTGGTGCAGAGCTCTCACGCGGCGTACTACGCCTTCGGAGCGCTGCATCTGGAGAGGCTGCAGGTGGATCCGCTGGTGATCGCCCTGTTCCTGATGCTGGCGCCGCTGTCGGAGATGCTGGTGTTCCGTCTCACCGCCGGGGTGGCCGACAGGTGGCCCCTGGCTGTGCTGATGCTGATCGCGACCGTCGGTGCACTGGTGCGGTGGGGCGTGTGGGTGCTGGATCCAACAGTGCCGATGCTGCTGGCCTCGCAGCTGCTGCACGGTCTCACCTTCGGCATGATGCAGGTGGGCTTCATCCAGACGATGCGTCGACACGTCGCCCCTGACCTGATGGTCCCCGCGCAAGGGCTGTACTCCGCGCTGGGCACCGGGGCGGGCACGGCGGTGATGACGGCGATCGCCGGGCACTTCTTCGACATCTCCCCGGTGCTGACCTTCACCGCGATGGTGCTGTGCGTGGTGCCCGCCCTGCCCGCTGCGATCCTGCTGGCACGGGCCGAACAGCGCCTCCCCGCGACCCCGGCATGAGAGCCTGGGGCACGCGCCCTGCCCCGTCGACGCCCCACCCAGGAGTGACCCCATGGACACGATCATCCTCATCCTGTTCGGCCTCACCATCGCTGCGGCACTGGTGGTCACCCTGGTGACCGTGCTGCGGAGCAGGCGCAGCGGCGGGTGGGGCGGTTCGGATCAGGCCGAGCGCACCCCGCAGCAGAAGGAGCGCGACAGCCGCACGATGATGATCTGGGGCTGCCTGGCGCTCGCGGTGCCCGCTGTCCTGGTCCTCGCCTACACCCTCACCCGGTGATCCGGCCGCCTCTGATCCCGTCTTCGCGAGCGTCGTGCCCCTCCGGCGACTGGAGTGAGAGGTCAAGTGCACAACAACCGCATTCGGCCCCCGCCACGAACGGGGCGAGGGCCGACATACGTTTCATACCTGGTGGGTCGTGAGGGGCTCGAACCCCCGACCTTCTGGGTGTAAACCAGACGCTCTGACCAGCTGAGCTAACGACCCCGGGCGGGCGCCCTCCTGGGGCGCCCTCAGATCCTACCGGTGCTACCGGTGTGAGACGGCGGGTCGGTGTGCGAGGCAGGGCCTCTCAGTTGCGCGATGCCAGGCGCGTCCCGGTCCAGTCCTTGGCCAGGCTCATCGAGCTCATCACGCGCAGCCCCGCGGTCTCCGCGGCCTCCTGCACCTCTGCGGGGCTCACGTGGCCGTCACGCCCGGCCTTGGGGCTCAGCAGCCAGATCGGCGCGCCCGCGTCGAGAGTGGTGAGGGAGTCCACGAGGGCGTCGGTGAGGTCGCCGTCCTCCTCGCGCCACCACAGCACCACGGCGTCGACGATCTCCTGGCAGTCCTCGTCCTCCAGCTCGGCACCGATGAGGTCCTCCATCGCATCGCGCAGCTCGAGGTCGACGTCGTCGTCGTACCCGATCTCCTGCACGAGCTGACCGGTCGTGAATCCCAGCACTTCCGCAGGGGTGCGCTGCTGGCGGGGGTCGGCCGACGATGACAAGAACGGGCTCCTTCGAGGTGACGGTGCAGTAACACGACTGGTCACACCGCAGTGCTCCCATCGCGCGGCCAATCCTATGACAGTTGCACCGGGGGTGTTGCGGGTGTCACCACATCGGAGCGAACCCTCACCCCTCAGGCCTCGGTTCCCGGTTGTAGTCTGGACCGAACCGAGGCCGACGGCGCGGGGCTCAGCGGTGTTCGCCCGCCCCGTGACCTGATCCGCACTTCTGAGAGAGAAGGACAGTGTGAGCTCGCACATCACCCCCCGCCCGATCGGAATCAACCTGCCCAGCCACGCGCAGGACCCTGACCCCGAGGAGACGCGGGAGTGGCTCGACTCGTTCGACGGGCTGGTGGAGGCTCGCGGTGAGGACCGCGCCTCCGAGGTGATCCAGAACGTCATCCAGCACGCCCGACGCTCGGACCTGCACCTGCCGGACTCCCTCACCACCGACTACATCAACACGATCCCTGCCGATGAGCAGCCGGAGTACCCCGGCGACCCTGAGCTCGAGAAGGAGATCCGCAACGCTATCCGCTGGAACGCCGCGATGCTGGTGCACCGCGCGCAGCGCCCAGGCGTCTCGGTCGGCGGTCACCTCTCCAGCTATGCCTCGATCGCGAACATGTACGAGGTCGGCTTCAACCACTTCTTCCGCGGTCGCGACCACGAGGGCGGCGGAGACCACGTCTTCTTCCAGGGCCACGCCTCCCCCGGCATCTACGCCCGCGCCTACATGCTGGGCCGGCTCTCCCAGGAGCAGCTGGACGGCTTCCGCCAGGAGGTCTCCAGCGAGCACGGCATGCCCTCCTACCCGCACCCCCGGGCGATGCAGGACTTCTGGGAGTTCCCCACTGTGTCCATGGGCATCGGCCCCGTGGCCGCGATCGAGCAGGCCTCCTTCGACCGCTACCTGCACAACCGCGGCCTGAAGGACACCAGCCAGCAGCACACCTGGGCGTTCCTGGGCGACGGCGAGATGGACGAGGTGGAGTCCCGCGGCGCCCTGCACATCGCGGCCAAGGAGCACCTGGACAACCTCACCTTCGTGGTCAACTGCAACCTGCAGCGCCTGGACGGCCCGGTGCGCGGCAACGGCAAGATCATCCAGGAGCTGGAGAGCCAGTTCCGCGGTGCCGGTTGGAACGTCATCAAGGTGATCTGGGGCACTGGCTGGGATCCGCTGCTGGCCGCCTCCGAGGACGGCGCCCTCATCGACCTGATGAACGCCACCCCGGACGGCGACTTCCAGACCTACCGTGCGGAGTCCGGCGGGTTCATCCGCGACAACTTCTTCGGTCGCGATCCGCGCACCAAGGCGCTGGTCGAGGACATGTCCGACGAGGACATCTGGTGGAAGCTGAACCGCGGCGGCCACGACACCAAGAAGATCTACGCCGCCTTCAAGGCCGCCACGGAGCACAAGGGCCAGCCCACCGTGATCCTGGTGCACACGATCAAGGGCTACCGCCTGGGCAAGAACTTCGCTGGCCGCAACGCGACCCACCAGATGAAGAAGTTCACGCTGGATGACCTCAAGGCCCTGCGCGACACCCTGCGCATCCCGGTCAGCGACGAGCAGCTCGAGTCGGGCAGCGTGTACGACGCACCGCTGTACATGCCGGACGAGGACTCGCCGGCGATGAAGTACTTCAAGAGCCATCGCGCCCAGCTGGGCGGCCCCGTTCCCAGCCGGAGGACGGAGCACAAGGCCATCGAGCTTCCCGGCGACAAGGCCTACGAGGTCGTCAAGCGCGGTTCGGGCAAGCAGGAGATCGCCACCACGATGGCGCTGGTGCGGCTGCTGAAGGACCTGATGCGCGACAAGGAGAGCGGCAAGCGCTGGGTGCCGATCATCCCCGACGAGGCCCGCACCTTCGGGATGGACTCGCTGTTCCCGACCGCGAAGATCTACAACCCGGATGGTCAGAACTACCTCTCGGTGGATCGCGACCTGCTGCTGGCCTACAAGGAGGCCACCTCCGGCCAGATCAAGCACATGGGCATCAACGAGATCAGCTCCACCGCCGCGTTCACCGCGGCCGGGACCTCGTACGCCACCCATGATCTGCCGATGATCCCGTTCTACATCTTCTACTCGATGTTCGGGTTCCAGCGCACCGGTGACTTCTTCTGGGCCGCCGGTGACCAGATGGCCAAGGGCTTCGTGATCGGCGCGACCGCCGGCAAGACCACCCTGGCCGGTGAGGGCCTGCAGCACATGGACGGCCATTCGCCGATCCTGGCCTACACCAACCCCGGCACCGTGATCTACGACCCGGCCTACGGCTACGAGATCGGGCACATCATCCGCGACGGCCTGCAGCGCATGTACGGCGAGGACGATCGCCTGCAGGAGGTCTTCTACTACCTCACCGTCTACAACGAGCCCATCGTGCAGCCCAAGGAGCCGGAGGGCCTGGACGTCGAGGGCCTGCTGAAGGGCATGTACGTACTGGAGGCCGCCGAGCAGGGCGACGGCCCCGAGGTGCAGCTGATGGCCTCGGGCGTGGGCGTGCCGTGGGCGCGCCACGCACGTGAGCTGCTGGCCGAGGACTGGGGCGTGCGCGCCAGCGTGTGGTCGGTGACCTCCTGGACCGAGATGCGCAAGGAGGCCCTGGAGGCCGAGAAGCACAACCTCCTCAACCCCGAGGATGAGCGCACCCCGTGGATCACCCAGCGCCTGGAGGGCGTCGAGGGGCCGTTCGTCGCCTCCAGCGACTTCGACTTCCTGGTGCCCGACATGATCCGCGAGTGGATCCCCGGCCAGTACGGCGTGCTCGGTGCCGACGGCTGGGGCTTCTCCGACACCCGTCCGGCTGCCCGCCGCTACCTGAAGATCGACGCCCATTCCATGGTGGTCAAGGCCCTGCAGCTGCTGGCTCGCAAGGGCAAGGTCGATGCCTCCACCGTGCGCAAGGCGATCGACAAGTACGACCTGGGCAACGTCAACGCCGGCGAGTCCGGCTCCTTCGGCGGCGAGTCCTGACAGGAACCGGGCCGTCCCCTGCACGCACGGGGCGGCCCGGTACTGTTCTCGCCCACCCGCAGATACTGCCCGCCGACTTCTCCCCACCACATCACGTCACCACCACGGAGGTCCCCCGTGCTCGCGATCGTCTGCCCCGGCCAGGGCGCCCAGAAGCCCGGCTTCCTCGCCCCCTGGCTGGAGGTCGCCGGTGTCCGTGACAGCCTGGTCGCCATGTCCGAGGCCTCCGGTGTGGATCTCATCCACCACGGCACCGAGTCCGATGCGGAGACCATCCGTGACACCGCCGTGGCCCAGCCGTTGCTGGTGGCCGCCGGCATCATCGCGCTCGACCCCCTGGTGGGCGCAGCCGGATCCGGCGCCGGCCCGCAGGCCGACCTTCTCGCCGGGCACAGCGTCGGCGAGATCACTGCTGCGGCGCTGTCCGGCGTGCTCCACCGCGAGGATGCGATGCGCCTGGTCGCTGTCCGCTCACGCGCGATGGCTGCGGCGGCGGCTGCCGAGCCCACCTCCATGGCGGCCGTCGTCGGCGGCACCCGCGAGGAGGTACTGGCCGCGATCCAGGAGCACGGCCTGACCCCGGCGAACATCAATTCCGCCGCTCAGGTGGTCGCCGCCGGCGCCAAGGAGCGCATCGACGCACTGTCAGCGACGCCTCCCGCGAAGGCCCGGGTCATCCCGCTGCAGGTCGCCGGGGCTTTCCACACCTCGTACATGGCTCCTGCGCGTCAGGAGCTCGAGGCCCTGGTCGCCCAGCTCACCGCCTCCGACCCGCACCCGCAGTGCCCGCTGGTCTCCAACGCTTCCGGGGAGGTCGTCACCGAGGGCGGCCGTTACCTGGAGCTGATCGTGAACCAGGTGGCCGCCCCGGTGGACTGGGAGGCCTGCATGCGCGTGTTCGCCGACCGCGGCGTGACCGGCATCCTCGAGGTCGCTCCGGCCGGTACCCTCACCGGACTGGCCAAGCGCGAGCTGAAGGGCGTGGCCCTGATGAACCTCAACACCCCGGAGAACCTCGATGCGGCCGGGGACTTCGTCCGCGAGCACGGGTCGGCCGCCGACCGCATCGACGCCGTCGATCACGACGAGGAGAACTGACATGGCCGTCACCCTGCGCCCCCACCCCACCGTCCCCGGCTCCCGGGTGCTCGCCTACGGCGCGGCCCGCGGCGACGTGAGCGTCCCCAACGACGACCTCGTGGGCCCCATCGACTCCTCCGACGAGTGGATCCGCCAGCGCACCGGCATCATCACCCGCACCCGGGCCAGCGAGGGGGTTGGGGTCAAGGACCTCTCGCTGACCGCCGCCCGTGAGGCGATCGAGACCTCCGGCATCGAGCTGGACACGCTGGATGCCATCATCGTCTCCACCATCTCGTTCCCCTACCCCACGCCGTCGCTGGCCACCCTGCTGGCCGGCGAGCTGGGTCGGCCCGACGTGATCGCCTACGACATCTCCGCCGCCTGCGCCGGGTTCTGCTACGGCATCGGGCAGGCCGATGCGCTGATCCGCTCCGGGGGTGCCCGCAACGTGCTGGTGATCGGGGCGGAGAAGCTCTCCGACTTCGTCTCCCCCACCGACCGCTCCATCTCGTTCCTGCTGGGCGACGGGGCCGGTGCGGCCGTCGTCGGCCCGAGTGACGAGCCGCTGATCGGTCCCACTGTGTGGGGCAGCGACGGCGACAACTGGAACACCATCCGCATGACCGGTTCGCTGGTGGACTTCCGCGACGGGAAGGTGGAGTGGCCCACCCTCGAGCAGGACGGCCGCACCGTGTTCCGCTGGGCCGTGTGGCACACCGCGAAGAAGATCCGCGAGATGCTCGAGGCCTCCGGCCTGCGCATCGAGGACGTCGACGCGTTCGTCCCCCACCAGGCCAACATGCGCATCATCGACGAGCTGGCCAAGCAGCTCGGCCTGCCCGAGGACGTCGTCATCGGGCGGGACATCGCCGAGACGGGCAACACCTCGGCCGCATCCATCCCGCTGGCCACCCACCGCCTCATCCAGGAGGGTGCGGTCTCCAGCGGGGACGTACTGGTGCAGTTCGGCTTCGGAGCCGGGCTCGCCTATGCGGGGCAGGTCCTGATCCTGCCCTGAGACACGACATGCGCCTGCACGAGCACGTCACAGGGCCCGGTCGCAGGTAGTCTGTCCCCGCCACACAATCCACGAATCCAAGGAGAACCCCATGGCACACACCGAGAACGAGATCCTCGAGGGCCTCGCCGAGATCGTCAACGAGGAGACGGGTGTCGCCACGGAGGACGTCAAGCTCGACAAGTCCTTCACCGACGACCTGGACATCGACTCCATCTCCATGATGACCATCGTGGTCAACGCCGAGGAGAAGTTCGACGTCCGCATCCCCGACGAAGAGGTCAAGAACCTCGTGACCGTCGGCGATGCCGTGAAGTACATCGCGGGCGCACAGGCCTGACACCGCACGACGCCCGGGACCGCTCGCGTCCCGGGCGTCGTCATTCCCTTCGTTCCCTGCCCGGCCGTTCCCGACCGTTCCCCCGGAGGTCCCCATGTCTGCTCCCCGCACCCGTGTCGCCGTGACCGGCCTGGGCACCGTCAACCCGCTCGGCGGTGACACCGCCTCGACCTGGGAGGCCGCCCTCGCCGGCACCTCCACCGCCCGTACGCTCGAGAACGACTGGACCGAGCGGTACGGACTGAGCGTCGACTTCGCCTGCCGAGTCCCGATCGACCCCCTCGACCACCTGGCGCGCCCCGAGGCGAAGAAGCTGGACCCCTCCGGGCAGTTCTCGATGATCGCTGCTCGTGAGGCATGGGCCGACGCCGGCTCCCCCGAGGTAGACCCGGCCCGCCTGGGCGTGGTGGTCGGCACCGGCATCGGCGGGGTGTGGACGATCCTCGACCAGTGGGACCTGGTGCAGGAGAAGGGCGCCCGCCGCGTGAACCCGTTCACCATCCCGATGCTGATGGCGAACTCCTCTGCCGCCCACATCGAACTCGAGCTGGGCGCCCAGGCCGGTGCCCACACCCCCGTCTCCGCCTGCGCCTCGGGTGCCGAGGCCGTGGCGGTGGGCCTGGACATGATCCGCGCTGGCAGGGCCGACGTGGTCGTGGTGGGCGGCACCGAGGCATGCGTCCACCCGCTGCCCCTGGCCGCCTTCGCCAACCTCCGCGCGCTGTCCACTCGCACCGATGACCCGCAGAGCGCCTCCCGGCCCTACGATCGCGACCGCGATGGGTTCGTGCTGGGCGAGGGTGCCGCCATCATGGTGCTGGAGACGGAGGAGCACGCCCGCGCCCGCGGTGCCCGCGTGTACGCGTACGTCTCCGGCCGCGGCATGGCCTCGGACGCCCACCACATCTCGGCCCCCTCGCAGGAGGGCCAGGCCCGCGCGATCCGCGAGGCCGTGACGGACGCCGGTGTCACCGCGCAGGACGTGGTGCACGTCAACGCGCACGGCACCTCCACGCCCCTGGGAGACATCGGCGAGCTGCACGCCGTCGCCGCAGCGCTGGACGGCGTGACCGACCAGCTGGTGGTGACCTCGACCAAGTCCATGACCGGGCATCTGCTGGGAGGCGCCGGCGCGCTGGAGTCGCTGTTCTCAGTGCTCTCGGTGCACCACCGCACCTCCCCGCCCACCATCAACATCGAGAACCTCGACCCCGAGGTGCCGCTGCGCATCGCGCAGAACGAAGCGGTGGGCCTTCCCGAGGGCGACATCGCGGTGCTGAACAACGCCTTCGGCTTCGGCGGCCACGACGTGGCCGTGGTGGTCACCAGCGCCTGATCTCGCTGCTCAGCTCACCCGGTGCAGCCAGCGCATCGGAACGCCCTCGCCGGCGTGCCGGTAGATCTCCAGGTCCTCGTCCCACGGCTCGCCGAGAGCCACGCCCAGCTCCCGCTGCAGGGCAGGGGCGTCGCCGCCGGCGCGCTCGATGCATCCGCGCACATGATCCTCCGTCAGCACCAGGTTTCCGGCGCGGTCGGTGACACCGTGGTGGATGCCGAGCTCGGGGGTGTGGCTCCAGCGGGAGCCATCGGTGACGGTGGTGGGGTCCTGGGTGACCTCGAAGCGCAGTTCGTGCAGCCCCCGCAGGGCGCTCACGAGGGAGGCTCCGGTATCGACGTGACCGCGCCAGGTGAACTCAGCGCGCAGCTGGCCGCGCCGTGCGGGCTGGTCCTCCCAGCGAATGCGCACGGGCATGCCGAGCACTCCGCCCGCGGCCCATTCGATGTGCGGTGCGAGGGCGCGCGGAGCGGAGTGGATGTATACGACACCCTGGGTCATCTCGTTCCTTCCGGTCTCCGATGCGTCTTCCCCAACGAATCGGTGCCGCCGTGGACGAGATGTCCTGCAGGTGTGGGCCGAGCTTAGAGCCTTTCCCTGATCTGGCGCAACGCCTGCTTCTTCACGGAGCGCTCCAGGCCGTCGATGTAGAGGGCGCCGTCGAGGTGACCCACCTCGTGCTGGATCAGCCGGGCGGTGATCCCATCGCCCGCCAGTTCGATCTCATTGCCGTCCACGTCCTTGCCCACGCAGCGGGCGTAGGCGGCTCGGGTGCGCGGGAACCACAGCTCGGGCACCGAGAGGCAGCCCTCGTCGCCGTCCTGGGTCTCATCCGAGAGCTCCACGATGACGGGGTTCAGGATGCAGCCGATCCCATGGTCCTCGAGGTTCCAGGAGAATGCGCGCAGGCTCACGCCGATCTGGTTGGCGGCGACGCCGGCTCGGCCCTCGTCGTCCACAGTGTCGATGAGGTCCGTGACCAGTCCGCGCACACCGTCGGTGATCTCGCCGATCGGGTCGCAGGGGGTGCGCAGCACGGGGTCGCCGACGATGCGGATGGGACGGATGCTCATCGCTGCTCCTGCCCGGCCGCATTCCCCTCGACCTGCGGGTTGCCGGAGATCTTGTGGGTCACCTCGACACCGGGGACGATGGTGCGCTCCACGGTGCAGGCAGCGGCCACGGCGCGCTCGAACACGGTGACCACCCGGGTGATCTCCTCGGCGCTGAGCCCGGAGAGGTCCAGCTGGACCTCCTCGTCGATCCGAAGATAGCGGTCCTGCTCCTCGTCGGCGGTGCCGTGGGCCCACAGACGCATGGCGAAGTCCTCGCCGAGGCGGCGCCCCAGGGGGATGTCGGCGCTCATGCCGGCACAGCCGATGAGGGCGATCTTCAGCAGCTCTCCGGGCGAGATCTCACCCTCCCCCATGCCGATCGGGATCTCCACACCCCGCTGATTGCACCCCACCAGGGAGCGCTCGCTCACGCGATCGGCCCAGACGCTGCCGGGGCCGTAGGCGTCGGGGCACTCGAAGCTGTCGTCCGGGACGGTGGGCATGGGGTCTCCTCGAGGGGCAGTGGATACGACTCAGCCCCGACCGAGGCCGGGGCTGAGAGGTGATGCTGGCTCCCGCGACTGGACTTGAACCAGTAACCGTTCGATTAACAGTCGAATGCTCTGCCGATTGAGCTACGCGGGATCGACCTGGACGACTCTAGCAAAACTCCGGAGCCCGGCGCACGTCTAAACGGCGGGGAGGGGCCGTCTATGACGCATCTAACCCTGCGGCCAGATCGGCTCCCGTGGTGCCACCCAGGGACGGGTCCGTGGAGGCCCGAACGGCGAGCTGCGGCTCGATCACGCGGGCTTCCGCGGAGGTGCCGGGATCCCCGGTGGCGGCGGTCCGTCGCCCTGCGGCGGCGTCGATCACCTCGAGCATGCGCGTGGCCGCAGCCCGCCCGTACTCGACTGCGGAGCGACGGATGGCGGTGATGGGCGGGGTGTGCCCGCGCGTGAGCGGGGAGTCCTCGTAGCTGACCACCGCGACCCCCTCGGGGATGGGGACCTCACAGCTGCGCAGCACCGCAGCGCCGGCCAGCGCCATCTCGTCGCTGTCGAAGACGATCGCGGTGGGAGGTGCGGGAAGGCGCAGCACCTCGGCCGTGGCGCGGGCGGCGCCGGCCGCGCCGAAGCCGGCGTCCTGCTGCACACACTCCAGTCCGAGCTCCTCTCCCAGGCGACGGAAGGTGGTGTTGCGCTGCATCGTGTGCAGGAACTCCGCTGTGCCGGCGACGCGCGCGATGCGCGTGTGGCCCAGCTCGGCCAGGTGCTCCACGATCAGCCGTGTGGCCTCGGCGTCATCGACATAGACCGAGGGCAGGGATCCGTGGTGCCCGGGGCCTCCCACCACCAGGGCCGGCTGGCCCAGCTCCTCCAGAGCGCCGATGCGCGGGTCCTGAAGGCGCAGGTCCACCAGCACCACGCCGTCCACCCGGCGCTGTCCGAACCAGCGGCGGTAGGTGTCGATCTCCGCCTCGGTGGATTCCACGATCTTCATCTGCAGGGAGTAGTCCGCGGCGCTGAGCACCTCCTGCAGCCCTGCCACGAACGCCCCGAAGAAGGCCTCGGCGCCCAGCACCTCGGCGGGGCGCGCCAGCACCATCCCGACCGTCTTGACCGGGGCACCGGCAAGGGCCCGGGCGGCGTGGGACGGCTCCCACCGCAGCTCGCGGGCGATCTCGAGGATCCGCTCACGGGTAGCATCGGAGACGCCGGGACGGCCGTTGACGGCCAGGGAGACGGCAGCGGAGGTCACCCCGGCGCGGCGGGCGATGTCTGCGATGGTGACGCGCTTGCCGCGACCTGTCCCGCGGGGCTGCTCGGGCCTGGAGCTGGTCATCACGGGGCCTTCCCCATAGAAGCACGTGGTCGCGGAGCCCCCAGAGGCACAGGCCCGCGCACCACTCCTACTAAAGCGCTATAGTACCAGGCGGGGATGGACGGGAGGTGCATTCCCGGGCGTCGGTGGCCGGCTCGTCGATCATCGGTGGTTCCGGCGCCGCACCGATCTTCCCCGATGTGACCGAGCTACCCGAGAAGGACAACGATGTCTTCCGATCCCTCCGCCGCCTCCGTGGCCCCGGCACGCCCCCGCTTCGGGGTCAACTACACGCCGCGCATCGGCTGGTTCCACGCCTGGCACGATCTGGACCTGGACGCCGTGGGCGAGGATCTGCGGGCGATCTCGGAGCTGGGCCTGGACCATGTGCGGATCTTCCCGCTGTGGCCGCTGCTGCAGCCCAACCGCACCCTGATCCGCCCCCGCGCCCTGGACGACGTGCGGGCCGTGGTGGACGTGGCGGCCTCCGTGGACCTGGACGTGGTGGTGGACGTCGTGCAGGGGCACCTCTCGAGCTTCGACTTCGTGCCCAGCTGGCTGCTGACCTGGCACCGCCGCAACATGTTCACCGACCCCGAGGTGGTGGGGTCCATCGCAGCACTGGTGCGAGAGCTGGGTGCACGACTGGACGGGGCGCCCAACCTGCTGGGACTCAGCCTGGGCAACGAGATCAACCAGTTCTCCGCCTCCAACCACCCGGACCCCAATCACCTTGAGGTGGCGCAGGCCGAGGCCTGGACCCGCACCATGCTCGATGCCGCGCGCACCGCTGTTCCCGGTGGCCTGCACACCGTCTCCAACTACGACGCGGCCTGGTTCATGGACGACCACGCCTTCACTCCCGACCAGTCCGCCTCACTGGGCGACGCCACCGTGGTGCACAGCTGGATCTTCGACGGCACCGGGCAGCGCTACGGCGCCCGGTCCTACGAGGTCGAGCACCGCGCGGAGTACTACCTGGAGCTGGCTCGCGGCTTCTCCCCCGCGCCGGATCGGCCGCTGTGGTTGCAGGAGGTGGGCGCTCCGCGGAGCATCCTGGGCGAGCAGGACGTGGCCTGGTTCGTCCAGCGCACCGTGGAGACGGCGATGGACTGCCCGGATCTGTACGGCATCACGTGGTGGTGCTCCCACGACGTCTCCACCGAGCTGGCCGATTTCCCGCCGCTGGAGCACACCCTGGGCCTGATCGACAGCCACGGACGCATCAAGGAGTCCGGGGCCGCGCTGAGCGAGGCGGTCGCGGCTGCGCGACACGCACCGCTGCCTGACCCGCGCGGCAGGGCGATCGAGCTGCACGTGGGGCCCGACCCCCTGCTGCAGCGCAGCGCCGCAGCCCCCGGCGGCTCGGTGTTCGAGGAGTGGATGGAGGCTTCCCGGGCCGGGGAACGGCCGACGATCACAGTGGTGCGCGACCACGCCCCGGCGCGTGCGGGCGACACCCGCACCGGCGGGGCGGCCGCGACGCGCTGATAGCGGCTGCGGCCTGATAGATTCATGCGCGCCCTGGACAGGGCACGGCCCAGTAGCTCAGCCGGTCAGAGCAGCGGACTCATAATCCGTCGGTCGCGGGTTCAAGCCCCGCCTGGGCTACTTGACATTGCCGCTGGCCTGCACCGTCATTCCAGCCCCTGGAGATCGGGTGCAGGCCACGTCGTGTTCATCCGGCTGCTCAGGACCGGAGCACGTTCTCCACGGCGCCGGGCTGGGTCCAGTCGCCCTCCCAGATCTCGCCGTCGATGATCAGTGTGGGGGTGCCCACTTCGAGCTCCTGGGCGGCGGGCTCCACCACCTCGAGCGTCCACGGCACGTAGACGCGGTCGCGGATCTGCTGCAGGCAGGTCTCGTCGCCGCCCACGCCCTGGGCGATCCGCGCGATCTCCTCGATGTCGGCCTCGGGCTCGTCCGGGGACTCCGGCTGGGCCGCGTACATGGCCTCCTCGAAGTCCAGCAGCAGCGCCGGGTCCTGGGCGTACACGGCGGCAGCGGCACCGGCGGTGTCCTGGGAGTAGGTCGAGTCGCGGCCCAGATCGAGCATGGGGCGCGGATGGATGCGCAGCACCAGCTCCTCCGACTCCACCAGGTCGCGCAGCAGGGTCCCGAAGGTCTCCATGAAGCCGCGGCACGGCGGGCACCGGAAGTCCAGCAGCAGGTCCACCATCTTCCCGCTGCTGGCCCCGGCCAGTTCCAGGTAGGGCACGGAGCGGTCGATGTCGCGACCCGCCGCAGCGCCCCCGCCGTCGGAGGCGCCCCCTCCGTCGGACGCGGATCCGCCGTCGCCCGTGGACGCTCCGTCTTCGCCGGTGGCGGTCCCGCCGTCGTTCTCCCCGGGCTCATCGGCGCTGCCGCCGCAGGCGGCCAGGGTGAAGGTGAGGACGGCGCCGCCGCCCAGCAGAAGGGAACGACGTGATGGGGTGGGGAGAGCACTCATGGGCACGATGATGCACCCCCTAAGCGGCCCGCAGCGGGCCGAAGTGCCCGCCTACCCACGCCGGCATCCTGTACCCCGGGGAGGTCTCGATGCGGGCCTGGTCTCACGCGCTGCTCGCACCCGGGGGCCGCGCCTGATACGTCTGTGAGACCCCCGACTCATCCGAACTGTCGATGCGCGAGCAGGCGATGCTTCGACCATCGACACCGGATCATCGACCATGGCACCGGTGCGGAGCTGCCCGGTGCTCGTAGCGTGGGGCATGGCGGCGACGGGCCGCCCACGCACGATCAGGAGCAGCCATGTCGCAGTCGTACTCTCCCCCTCCTTCGGGACCGAATGGCCCCGGGGCGGCCGTGCCTCAGCCCACGGGGGCATCGCGAGCCGGTCGCACCCCGGCACCGACACTCATCAACGGTGCCACCACCCACGGACTGCTGGGCGAGCAGCGCATGAGGCACCCGTGGGAGATCCCCCTGCTCGTGGTGGGAAGCCTGATCACCACAGGTGCCTATCTGCTGTGGCTGGCCCTGGTCATCATGAGCGTGGTCAACGCCATCCGCGGGAACGGCCCCTGAAGCGCCCTGGGTTTCGTTCCGAGTCTCAGCAAGGAGAATCGGAGG